>CAIOHI010000028.1 GCA_903858075.1 uncultured Actinomycetes bacterium | reverse complement strand
TAGACACCATTTTTTGCGCCGAATCCGCCACCCACGTCGGGAGTGATTGTGCGTACGTCTTCTTTAGCAAGGCCAAGCGCTGCTGCTAAACCATCGCGCGCACCATGAGCTCCTTGACTGCACGCCCACTGTGTGAGCCGCTTGCCGTCCCATGTTGCTGCTGCTGCACGCACTTCCATTGGCGCAGGCGCAACACGCTGGTTCTCAATTGCTAATTCAACTACAACTTCACAATCGGCAAAAATGGAAGGGTCTGCCGGAGTGGGCAAAGTAAACACCACATTTGTTTTTGCTTCAGGAAATAAAATCGTTTTGTCAGCTAGTGCATCGGCAACATCAAGCACTGCAGTCAATGGTTCATAATCGACTACAACAGTTTCTGCTGCATCAACACCTTGCTCTTTGGTTTCACTAATAACCATCGCAATGGGGTCGCCCACAAAACGCACAACATCAATTGCTAAAAAGGGCCGTCGCATGTCCTGGTTCAACAAAGGAATTGAGGGCTTCGCTGGTTCCATATCAACATCGGCTGCGGTGAGTACCGCAATAACACCAGGCATCGACAACGCCTCGCTTGCATCAATACCGGTTATTTTCGCGTGCGCCATTGAAGAGCGCACAAAGGAAATGTGCCGCGCTCCTGGCAGATCGAGGTTGGCAATATATGTACCTTTGCCAGTTAGAAAACGGGGATCTTCGATGCGGGTTACGCGATTTCCTAAAATGCTCACCCCTGCATTCTGTCAGGGTGTTGACCCCCGCGAATGACCGCAAAATAGTGCTAGTTCACACAATCAGACAACGGAGGAAGCACATGTATCACCGGTGATACACTGCCTATCATGAAGGAGATCACTGTGAGAGAACTACGCAACAACGGATCCGCGGTCATCAACCGTGTGTTGTCGGGTGAGAGCCTCTTGGTTACACGTGATGGCGCTGAAGTCGCAGAGCTGCATCCCGTGCATCAACGTCCCACCCACATCAGTGTCTTGCGGAAAAAGTGGCAGAGCCTTCCCTCGCTCGACCCAGTGGCACTACGAGCCGATATCGACTCCATCATCGATCAGAGCATCTCGTGAGCACTGCTGCCGATGGGCTGCTTGACACCAGCACGCTCATCTTGCTGAATGAATTGGCCGATGAAGTTCAACTGCCAGAATTTCCCGTCATCAGCAGCATCACACTTGCCGAACTTTCCGTTGGGCCACTTGTTGCCAAAACAGAACACGAACGCAAAGTACGACAACTCCATTTACAGCTCGCAGAAAGCGAATTCGATTCGCTTCCCTTCAATGAATCTGCTGCGCGCATTTATGGCGGAATTGCAGCTGAACTCCGCAATAGTGGAAGCAAGAGAAAAGCCCGCGCTTTCGACACGCTCATTGCCGCAATAGCAATTGCGCATCAGCTTCCCTTGTACACCGTGAACCCCAGCGACTTTGCTGGAATTTCCGATTTAGATGTGCGGGCCGTTCCTCACCCGCAGCACCCTTAGCGCCGCAGCCTCAGGATGGGCCTGAGAACATACCGCGGTATGTCTCTGGAGTGCCCATCACAGGGTCATCTTCATAGCGAGCAATTTCTGCACGACCCACAACGCTCCAGTGCACTTCATCGGGGCCGTCGGCCAAACGCAATGTGCGCTGGCTGGCATACATGCGCGACAATGGCGTCCACTGTGAAACACCTGTTGCTCCGTGCATCTGAATTGCTTCGTCGATAATTTGGCAAACACGCTGCGGAACCATGGCCTTCACTGCGCTCACCCATACGCGTGCTTCAGCATTGCCGAGTGTGTCCATTGCTTTCGCTGCGCGCAGAACCATCAGGCGACATGCCTCAATTTCAATGCGTGCTTTGGCAATGACTTCAGGGTTTTTACCCAACCGCGTCAGTGGTTTTCCGAAAGCTTCACGATGTAAACCGCGGCGAACCATGAGCTCTAGGGCGCGCTCTGCTGCACCGATAGAACGCATGCAGTGATGAATGCGTCCTGGTCCGAGGCGAACCTGTGAAATTTCAAAACCACGACCTTCGCCTAAAAGAATATTGCCTTTCGGAACACGCACATCGTTGAATCGCAAATGCATGTGGCCATGTGGCGCATCGTCTTCACCGAATACATGCATTGCGCCAATAATTTCCACACCCGGAGTGTTCATAGGAACAAGAATTTGCGATTGGCGACGATGCGGCGGGCCATCGGGGCTAGTCATGACCATCACAATCATGATTTTGCAGCGTGGGTCACCAGCACCTGAAATGTAAAACTTCTCACCGTTAATGAGCCACTCATCACCATCGAGCACTGCAGTAGTGGCAATGTTCTTTGCATCAGATGACGCAACATCGGGTTCGGTCATTGCAAAAGCGGAACGAATTTCACCTTGCAGCAATGGTTCAAGCCATTCTTTTTTCTGTGCAGGAGTACCTACACGCTCAAGCACTTCCATATTGCCTGTGTCAGGAGCCGAACAGTTCAAGCACTCTGAAGCCAACGGGTTCTTACCCAACTCAGTTGCAATGTAGGCATAGTCGAGATTCGACAAACCTTCACCAGTTTCTGCATTTGGCAAGAAGAAGTTCCACAAGCCATTCGCCTTCGCTTTATCTTTCACAGATTGCAACAGTTCAAGCTGACCAGGCGCGTAACCCCAGCGGTCGGCACGCCCTTCGCCAAGGGCATAGAACTGTTCGGTAATGGGGTCTACTTCGTTTGCAATAAACTCTTTCACTGCTTCATACAAAGGCAACACGTGCTCGGACATTGCCAAGTTCATGGCAACGTCTGTGGCTATTCCTGAATGCATCCCCGGCTTTGGCATCTTTTCCCCTCAATTATTCGCGACTAAAGCCCAACTTTCTTGGGCACATAGGAAATACTACTGATATGCGCCGAAACCTCT
>CAIOHI010000027.1 GCA_903858075.1 uncultured Actinomycetes bacterium | reverse complement strand
GGCACAGCGCCGATGCCTACATATGCAGAAATCTTGCGCATGTCTTCGTTTTGCTTCACCTGAATGAGTGCGAGGTTGGCGTGCAATGCCGCTTCCATAATTTCATTGAGAGCTTGCGCTTCGTCAATCACTTTCAACAAGTGGTCGCGCACGTCGGAGAACAATGGTGCCGATGATGCGTCGATATGAGGAACGGCGCCTTTGGTTAATTGATTGAGAGGTTCTACAAGGGGCAAAATAGCGCGGCTGAACTCAATGAGTTCGCGCTTCACAAAGTACATACGCGATGCAGGAGCAGGAATTTCGTCGTCGAATACATCGTCTTCAATTTTTTCAACGTCTTCTGCCAATTTCGCAGCAACTTCTACGTACTGGTCAACCAAGCGGTCAATAATTTCATGCACCACCGCAGTTGAACCATGCTGCAATTTTTCCGGGTGTAGTTCAAGTTCGGCGCGCGCCGAACGTAACGGCAAAGCTTCGCCATGACGTACGGTAAGAATGAACTCTGGACCAACGAACAAAGTGAGGTCACCCACCGAGATGTGCTGAGTCTTTTCGTCGTATGACACCGTTTTCAAAACAATGAGCACTTGGTTTTCATATACGTCGAGCTTTGGGCGTTGTTTGCCCGACAGTGCATCTTCTACTGCAAGATCGCTGAACCCAAACGACTCTTGGTATTCCAGTAACTCTTTGATTCCAGGTTCGTGGAGACCTACCCATCGAAATGCACCTGCATCAGATGAGTGTCCTTTGTCTACTCGTTTCCCAATGAGATAGGTCGCATCATTCACAAGCACAGCGTGAGCGTAGTGCATCTCATCACGGCGTTATCTCAGCTACCACCGACGAGAGGCTGATTTCTCGGCGCGAAATGTTGCAAAAAACGGTACATACGGCGCCGAGAACACTTAACTACGAGGCGGTGAGGACAGCCACGTCGAGGATGCCGGGGGCGGCACGTAGTGCAGTAATGACCTCGGGTGCAACCGTTGCTGTGGGCACAATGACCATCACTGCGGTGCCGGCTTTGAGGGCCTTACCCACGTCCATGTCGGCAATGTTGACGGTGGCGTTACCGAGCAAAGTTCCAACCACACCAATAACGCCTGGGCGGTCGTCGTTGCGCACTACCAGCATGTTGTTTGCTGGCGGTACGTCGGTGATGTGGTCGTCTACTAGAACCAAGCGCGCTTCGCGACGTGGGCCCACCAGAGTTGCCGCAATGTTGTGACCGTCGCACTTCAAAGTGACCAAGTTGACATAGTCGGCATTGGTGGAAATAGGTGAATTGTTTTCGCGCACTTCACAGCCAGCGTCTTTGGCAAGTTGTGGAGCATTTACGTAAGTCACTTGCTCACCAGTAATTGAAGCAAAGAAACCCTTCAACGCGCTGAGAGTAAGAATGCGTGTGTCATAGCCGCCAATATCGCCGGTGGCAGAAATTTCAAGACTGGTTGGTGTTTTGCCCACGAGTGATGCGAAGAGTTGACCCAAGCGCTCGGCGAGTGGCAAGAACGGCCTGAGAGTTTCATTGGCATCGCTCGCGTCGATGTTGACAGCGAAAGGTACGAAGTCGCCGGCAAGTGCTAGCTGCACCATGTCGGCAATAACGTCGCCTGCTTTGTCTTGTGCCTCGCGAGTGCTTGCACCAAGGTGTGGTGTTACAACAATCTGCGGAATGGAAAAGAGTGGCGATTCGGTCATTGGCTCTTTGGTGAACACATCG
>CAIOHI010000026.1 GCA_903858075.1 uncultured Actinomycetes bacterium | reverse complement strand
TCAGCTGCGATGCCGCCATAAATACGGGCAGCTGCTTCATTGAAGGGAAGCGAATCGAATTCGCTTTCTGCTAGTTGTAAATGAAGTTGTCGTACTTTGCGTTCATGCTCGGTTTTGGCAACGAGTGGGCCAACAGATAATTCAGCAAGAGTGATGCTGCTGATGACGGGGTACTCAGGCAGCTGAACTTCATCAACTAATTCATTCAGCAAAATAAGTGTGCTGGTATCGAGAAGCCCATCGGCGGCAGTGGTCACGCGATGCTCTGATCGATGATGGAGTCAATATCGGCGCGCAGCGCCACAGGGTCAAGCGAAGGAAGACTCTTCCACTTTTTTCTCAAGGTACTGATGTGAGTGGGTCGCTGGTACACCGGACGTAGCTCTGCCACTTCATCTCCGTCACGAGTAACGATGAGGCTTTCACCCGACAACACGCGATTGATGACGGCAGATCCGTTGTTGCGCAGTTCTCTCACGGTCACTTCCTTCATGCTGGCGAGTGTATCACCGGTGATACATAGACTTTGGGGCTACCTCATTGTGTGCGCTCGAGCCATTTTGCGGTCATTCACGGTGGCCAACACCCTGACAGAATGCAGGGGTGAGCATTTTAGGAAATCGCGTAACCCGCATCGAAGATCCCCGTTTTCTGACTGGCAAAGGAACTTATATTGCCAACCTCAATCTGCCCGGGGCACGGCATATTTCCTTTGTGCGTTCTTCAATGGCGCACGCAAAAATCATCGGCATCGATGCAAGCGAAGCGTTGTCAATGCCCGGTGTTATTGCGGTGCTGACAGCAGCTGATGTTGACATGGAACCAGCCAAGCCTTCAATACCTTTGTTGAACCAAGACATGCGACGCCCCTTCTTGGCAATTGATGTTGTGCGTTTTGTGGGCGACCCCATTGCGATGGTTATTAGTGAAACCAAAGAGCAAGGTGTTGATGCAGCAGAAACTGTTGTGGTTGATTATGAACCATTGACTGCAGTGCTTGATGTTGCCGATGCGCTAGCCGACAAAACAATTTTATTTCCTGAAGCAAAAACAAATGTTGTGTTTACTTTGCCCACTCCGGCAGACCCTTCCATTTTTGCCGATTGCGAAGTAGTAGTTGAATTAGCAATTGAGAATCAACGTGTTGCACCAGCGCCAATGGAAGTGCGTGCAGCAGCAGCAACATGGGACGGCAAGCGACTCACACAGTGGGCATGTAGTCAAGGAGCTCATGGTGCGCGCGATGGTTTAGCAGCAGCGCTTGGCCTTGCTAAAGAAGACGTACGCACAATCACTCCCGACGTGGGTGGCGGATTCGGCGCAAAAAATGGTGTCTACCCTGAAGAGATTCTGGTTGGCTGGGCAGCAAAGAAGTTGGGTTACCCCGTGCGCTGGACAGAAACACGCAGCGAAAACATGCTGGGCATGGGCCACGGTCGCGGACAACGCCAAATTGCAAAAATGGGCGGAACACGTGACGGCCGCATTACCGCGTATCGCCTTGAAGTGTTACAAGACTCTGGTGCCTATGCATGTATTGGCGCTGTATTGCCCATCATGACGCGAATGATGACAGGCGGCGTGTACGACATTGCCAATATTGAGTACAACTCATATTCGTTGGTCACCAACACCACGCCGATGGAGGCATACCGCGGCGCGGGCCGGCCTGAAGCAACGGCGGCAATTGAACGCACCATCGAAATGTTTGCGCAGGCTTGTGGCATTGATTCCACTGAAGTGCGCCGCAAGAACTACATCCAACCATCAGCGTTCCCTCTCACTACGTCTATGGGCGCTGCATACGACTCTGGTGAATATGAAAAAGCGCTCGACATGGCGTTAAGTGCATCGGGTTACCAGGCATTGCGTGCTGAACAAAAAGCGCGCCGCGACCGTGGTGATGTTGTGCAGCTCGGTATTGGAGTTGCATCGTATGTAGAAACCACAAACCCAATGGGAAGTGGTGAATATGGTGCAGTGGAAATTACCAACGATGGTGGTGCCATTGTTCGCACGGGTTCCTCGTCGCACGGCCAGGGGCATCACACTTCGTGGGCAATGATTGTTTCTCAAAAAACAGGCATACCTATGGACAAAATCGAGTTCCGCTTTGGCGATACCGACGATATTGAACGCGGTAACGGCACGGGCGGTTCGCGTTCGTTACAAGTAGGCGGAACTGCCGCTCAAATGGCTGCAGAAAATGTCATTGAAATTGCACGCCAAAAGGCTGCCGACTTACTTGAGGCGGCGCCAGAAGACGTGGTACTTGACGCAGCAACTGGTGCATTCCACGTAGTGGGTTCGCCGCGGCCAAGTAAAACATGGGCGGAAATTGCTATTGCATCGCCAGTTGCATTATTCGCAGAAGCTGACTTCACGCCGGAGGGTGCAACGTTCCCATTTGGTACTCATGTGAGTGTTGTTGAGGTAGACACCGAAACTGGCTCTGTTGCCATTGTGCGCCACATTGCTTGTGATGATGCGGGCACCATTTTGAACCCGCTCATTGTTGATGGCCAGGTACATGGTGGTGTTGCGCAAGGTATTGCGCAAGCATTGCTTGAAGAAGTGCGTTACGACGATGGTGGTAACCCCATTACCTCTAACCTCGCCGACTATGCCTTTATTACAGCAGCAGAGTTGCCGTCGTTCGAGCGCATTCCCATGGAGACCCCAACACCGCGAAACCCGTTAGGCGCAAAAGGTATTGGAGAAGCCGGAACAATTGGTGCTACTCCTGCAGTGCAGAATGCCGTTATCGACGCAGTGCATCATTTAGGCGTGCGCCATATTGATATGCCATGTACGGCAAATCGTGTGTGGGCAGCTTTACAAAGTGCGCGTTAGTTAGAGCCGGCCAGGTGGAGCCGCGTCGGGGCGGTCTTTCCACATTTTTTTAGAGTCGAAGTCAAGTTTGTACTCGGGCTTGACTTCAATCACAATGCGCCCTGGTGAGTCGAGGTGCTCAAGAAATGCTGCAGCACCCGCTGGGTTATCGGGGCGCACCGCATTAGCAAGTTCAGGAAGCATCCAGTCGCGCGTTGCGCGGTCGTCGTGCACAATGCAGGGTCCGCGCAGCGACACGGTCTTTCCTGGCCCTATGTCGGTACCAACAGAAGAGATCATGACGGCTGCATAACCGGTGCGACGAATTGCCGCAACACGTGGGCGGGTAGCGGCGGCGGTCAGCCAAATGCTGCCGTTACGCCAGAGGTAACTCATGGCCACACCAAAAGGTTGGCCAGCTTTGTTGGTCCATATAAAGGTGCACTCAATTTGCGTATTGAGTAGTCGCTCACGCAGGTCGTCGTCGAGCCAACAATCTTCTAGGTGTTCTGCATCTCTTGCCATGTGTTCACCGTAGCCGATGATGCGGAGCAGAAGTTATGGCTCAACAATGGCAAAGTTGGTTTGGAAGGTGTCGAGGTCGCCAAGCACGGTAATGAGTGCGGTGGCATCACCTTCAATAGAGATATTTCCCGCTTGTATTTCGTCGAGGAAGGTGGTGCTTTGTGAAATGACTTCAAGCAAAGTGCGGCGAGTAGTGGTAATTGTTGCTGCTGCCTGTGGGTCGTGACGACCTGGCGTTGAAAATAGTGTCCGGTGCGAGATGCCAAGAAGCCATTTCTCTTCAATGTCGGTAAAGGTCCAATTCAACGACAGTGAAACCCCGGCTGCTTCATCTGATTTCAAACGAACGGCGAGTGTGTCGAACACTTGCTGAATAGTCATTGCTAAGAGCAAACCTTTAGCGCGAATTTGTGTTCGGGCCGCTGGAGGTGGGCCTTGGCGAAGTTCTTGAGCGCCCATGAGATATGAATTGCGAAAGGTAGAAGACTCAGCCTGGTAGCCCAGTTGCTCAAATGCGTCGGCTTGCAAGTGACGTGCTTCAGAGTTCTCGGGGTTGGCGAAAATGAGATGGTTGAGTAACTCTGCAACCCAGCGATACTCGCCACGCTCAAATGCGCCGCGGGCACTCAGCAAAAGGGCTGCTTCGCCTCCGGCTAGTTCAACGTATTTCTTGCCTGCATCACTTGGCGGCAATTTGTGAAGGTTGGCTGGGTTGGCGTCGTACCAGCTGAGGTACCGCTGGTAAACAGCCTTGACGTTATGCACGAGGTCGCCGTAGTAACCACGAGTATGACTGTGCTCAAGAAAATCTTCTGGCAGCGTGAGCATCTCGGCAATTTCAGAAGCAACGTAGCCGTGGTTTGCAAGGCGCATTGTTTGATCATGCATCCAGCGATACAGGTCGCGTTGCAGTGTGAGGAAGTGAACAATGTCGGCGTTTCCCCATCGTGGCCAATGGTGAGAAGCAAACATCAACGAAGTGTTTGCGCCAAAGAGTTCAATGCTTTCATTGATGTACTTCGACCAGCTGAGGGCATCGCGTACTTGAGCACCACGAATAGGCACAAGATTGTGCATGGTATGTGTGCAATTTTCTGCCATGCACAACCATCCATGGTCAGGAAAGAAGAAATTCATTTCAGCAGGTGCTTCAGTGTCTGGCGTGAGTTGGAAAACAATGCGTACGCCATCGACAACAAGTTCTTCACCTGTATATGTGATGTCTTCGGTAGGCGCAATGAGCCCCGATGCACCGAGGGGAACTGATTTTCCTAAACCAGAATCAATATGACCAGTAGCTGCTGCAGGGAGCTGTGATCCAAATTGGTAACCGCTGCGTCGTGCCATGGCGGGGCCGGCAATGACATTTTCCGACACTGTTTCATGCAAAAAACCTTCAGGGGCAATGACTCTGCACTTGCCGGCATCAACCTCGGCCTGAGTGGTGACACCGAGCACGCCACCAAAATGGTCGATATGAGAATGCGTGTATATGACTGCAGTAACGGGCCGTGCGCCTAGATGTTTGTTAGCTAGTTCGAGCGAAATACGAGCGGTATTTTCATTGGTGAGTGGGTCGATAACAACCCACCCCGTATCGCCTGCAATGAAAGTGATGTTCGAAATGTCGTAGCCACGCACTTGCCACACATTGGGCGCTACTTCAAAGAGTCCATGAATAACATTCAGCTGCGCTTGACGCCACAAACTGGGGTTGACGGTGCTGGGGCCAGGAGAGCCCTGCGCAATGAACTCGTAGCGGCTGATGTCGTACACCATGCGGCCTTTGGTGTCTTCAACGCGGCCACCGGGCCACTGCGCAATGAAACCGCGCTCGGCATTGTCGAAGTCATCTTGGCTATTGGGCACTGAAACTTGCGCATTGAGCTTTTGCGTATGTTGGCTAGCGTCTTTTGCGTGTTCCTGAGGTGGCACTAGGCAATTCTACTGTGCATTTCCAACTCACCTTGAGGTATGTATTTGGCTTAATATGGTCATATTCACCAATACTGGGGGGCCAATGAGTAGTGATCTAGAAAAGCGTGTAGCGCGTCTTGAAGCAACCGAAGCAGTTCGGTATGCATTTCATCGCTATTTCCATGCAATCGACAACAACAACATCGATTTGCTCATCAACGAAGTGTTCACCAAAAACGTGGTGCTCGAAGTCGCTAATTATCCGCCAGGCAGCGGCCAGAACTTGTTGCTCGACACCGAAGAGAAAATTCGTGCGGTGTATGGCCCTATTAAGGCCGATGGACACCGCCACAACGCCACCAACGTGTCGGTGCTGGTGAATGAAGACTCCACCGAAGCACAAGTGACGGCTTATTTCGTTACCACCATTGCATGGGGAAACCAGGGCGGCATTTACGAAGGAACCTTCGTGCCTGCTGGTGACGGAACCTGGAAAGCCAAGCATTGGCTTGTTTCCAGCCAATGGGGCTGGCGCTTGGCCGATGCGGGTATGGAGCTTCCTGCTCCGTATTTGTATGAGCCTCCATCGGTTGGCACGAAGCATGGCGGATATCAGCCGAAGTAGTAACTAATCTGCCTCTGGGCGGGGTTATTCATTTATTTGGAGGATCCCATGGAAGCAGTACTCGTTATTGGACGTGTCTTGTTCGCACTCATTTTCGTTGCGTCAGGCATTAATCACATTACAAAAGCTGAACACATGACTGGTTATGCCCAGTTCAAGAAAGTCCCTGCAGCAAAAGCATCAGTCATTTTGTCTGGCGTATTTTTCTTACTGGCGGCAGCATCAGTCATTCTGGGCGTTTACGCCGATCTTGGTGCGCTAGTGCTTGCTGTATTGCTCGTCATTATGGCTGTGATGTTTCACAACTTTTGGACGCAAACAGACCCACAACAAAAGCAAATGGAACAAATTGCATTCTTTAAAAACATCTCAATGGCCGGTGGCGCATTGGTGATGTTTGCAGCACTTGCTGCACAAACTGAAGGTGCTCGCGTTATTGGTCCGATGATGACCAACGCGCTTTTTCATAAATAATTGTCGGGAAGTGGTTGGCGCACAGTTCGTGTTCGCCAACCACTACCAACAAGACTCGCCGCATGACGGAATTGCGTAATCAAAGATTTCTTGTAATTGGTGCAAGTGGCGGACTCGGCAGCGCGCTCGTTGCAGCCTTGAATGAAAAAGGCGCTGAGGTCATTGCCATTGCTAAGAGTGGCCCGTTCGGGCTCGATATTACGAATGAAGATGCACGGCGTCAGCTATGCGAACTCGTTGTTGCCCACGATGGTGTTGATGGCGTCATTATTGCAAGCGGGCTCGTGGGTTTTGGTATTCACGGAACGCTCAATAGTGCCGAGGTGGCACAACTGATTGACGTTGACCTCGTTGCGCCTTTGCAGGTGCTGAATGATCTCGTTCCGCATATTCGCGAAGGTGGAAACATCACGGTCATCACGGGGGCTGTGGTTGATTTTGCAACATTGGGTATGGCTGCCTACACCGCAGCAAAAGCAGGGTTATCGGCAAGCTGTGCAGTGCTGCGCCGCGAATTGCGTTCAAGAAAAATCAGCGTTCTCGATGCGCGACCTCCGCACACCGAAACAGGATTAGCAACACGACCTTTGTATGGTCAAGCACCCGCAATGAAAGAAGGCCTCAGCCCCGCATCGGTTGCCGAGCGTATTATCGCTGGAATTGAAGCCGGCGAAACTGAAATTCCACCAGCTCTATTTAGTTAGAAACACGATCGGGTGCGTGGGCTTCAATAAGTGCGTCCATGTAGTCGGCACTTTCTAACTCAAGAGCTGAACACGAATTCAAAACTTCAATCACTTGTGGGTCGGGGTGCGTTGCCGCAATTCGCTGCCATGCGCCCGCACCTTGACGCTCGGCATTGGCCTGAATGCGAAGTTGATCCCATACGGAAAATTGTGCAAACACTTCGTAATACGTATCGAGTGCGCCGGGAAGTGGCGCTTCCAACTTCTCGCGCAACGATTCATCTAAATGAAACGCGCCTTCAATGCGGTTCGCAATTTCATCTTCTGCTTCAGAACACTTCATGAGACCTTCAGCATGTTCAGGAAGCATTTCTGCCCAACCGCGATATCGCGATGCTGCACCTCGCTCAAGTAGCGCAAGAAAACGCGGGGTAATTTCTGGTGGTACCTGTGAGATGTATGGAGACAAGAGTTCGCCGAAGCGCGGAATGACAAGTTCGCTCATGGCACGACCTTAGTGAAATAGAGGCCGAGTGGGCTATTTGCGCGGGCGATTGGTGAGAAATGCCCCAGCAAGCGCAACGCCACAACCCAATAGCGAGAGCCCAGCTACTACTTCATTACGAATGACTGCTCCGAGGAATAAAGCCACCACCGGCATGATGTAGGTGGTCACCGAGGTGCGAGTACTGCCCACTCGACCCGCCAGGGTAGTGGTGAGTGCATAGGCAATGCCGGTGCCGCCAACGCCTAGCCCCACCATGGCGAAAAGCGAATGCCAGGCGAAGGAACTGCTGGGTATTGCAGCAATGCCAAAGGGGGCAGTGAGAACGAAGGCCACTACTTGGGCGCGAACAATAACGGGAAGCGCACCGTGCTTTTGTTGTAGCGGCACCGCAAGGTTCAGCGCGATGCCGTAGCAACACAAGGCGCACATAATGAGTACAACACCAAATGCACTTGACGAAGTTTTGTTGGCCGTGGGAATTGCAATGAGCAAGACGCCGCAGAATCCAACAAGTAGTCCGAGTATTTGATTGCGATGCGGAAAGCGTTTGTGCATGAGCGAAGCAACCGTTGCAACAAATAGAGGCGTAGCGCCATTGAGCATGCCTGTAACACTGCTCGATACATGTTGTTCGGCAAAAGGGAAAAGACTCAGTGGTATTGCAATCCAGAAAACGCCGAGTAGCGCAATGGAGGGGAGGTCTTCTCTCGGAATGTGTTTGCGTGACTGTGGAATTGCGATAAGTGCAAGAAAACCAAAAAACACGCGCAGGGGCGTAATGAGCGCAGGTTGAAATGCATCGAGACCTTCGGCAATGAAAAAGAAACTTGAACCCCAAATGAGGCCAGGTATGAGTAGTAGCAACCAATCATTACGACCCATGCGATAGTCGCTATGAGTTGTAGAAGTGCTCACTCGAGCGAAGCCACAACAAGTGGGTGCAAGTCGGGCCACGCCGATGCGAAACCGGGATGCAGTTCATAGGTGTGCACTGAATCAATATGCACCCAATGCAAGTCGGCTGACTCGGCATTTGCGATGCTGGCATTGGCATCACCATGACAATGCGCAATCACCGTGTCGTAACGCCATGGGCCGTGGTCGTCGGAATAGGTATGCACCACGGTGAGGTGATGTTCATGAACGCCCACTTCTTCAAATGCTTCGCGTTTTGCCGCAGCAATAGAGTCTTCATGCGAGTCGAGTGCACCGCCGGGCAATGCCCAGGTGCCGCCACCATGGGTCCAGTTAGCGCGTAACTGCAAGAGCACGTGAGGTTCGGGTGTATCGCGGCGCACCAAGAGCAACCCAGCAGCACCGTACAAACCCCAATGGTGGCCGCCACAATCACAACGCACCCAACCATCTCCATCACGTAATCCCATACGTCTCACCCTATGTGATCGCAATGCCCACTATCGTTTCCATATGGCACGCCCACCCGTTTCACTTCATGCCTTAGCAGCCGCTAGAGGCGATGTTCCCGCCGATATTTTGCTGAAAGGTGGGCGAGTACTCTCGCCAACGACACGTGAATGGGTCACCACCGACCTCGCCATTGCCGATGGAGTAGTTGTGGGTTGGGGCGAGCGCGATGCGCATGAAATCATCAATGTAGATGGCGCATCTTTAGTGGCCGGTTTTGTTGATGCGCATATGCATTTGGAGTCGTCGAAACTTTGGGTCGATGAATATGTCAAAGCGGTGCTGCCAAATGGAACAACCGCGGTTGCTGCCGACCCGCACGAAATTGCCAACGTGGCAGGCCTAGAGGGAATACGTGCACTTGTAGACGCTGCAGAAAAAATGCCATTCACGTTTGGGGTGGCTGCTTCGTCGTGTGTGCCAGCGTCTCCTTTTGAAAGTGCGGGCGCTGCGTTTTCCGCCGCCGATGTAAAAACAATTATTGATGAGCTGGGTGCAATTGGTGTTGCAGAAGTAATGAACTATCCGGCCGTCATTAATGGCGACCCAATGTTCCGCGACATCATTGCTTCGGCTGGTTGGCGCAAGGTCGATGGTCATGCGCCGGGTTTACGAGGCCGAGCTCTCGATGCATATTTGGCAGCAGGTATTGAAAGCGACCACGAATGTTTCGCACTTGATGAAGCGCATGAAAAGCGCCAAAAAGGAATGTGGGTTTTTCTGCGTCAAGGCTCGGTGTGTCAAGACCTTTTAGAACTCTTGCCTACGGTTCTTTCACACGGCCCCATGTGCACTGCGTTTTGCAGCGACGACCGCGAACCCGACTTATTGCGCGATGAAGGCCACATCAATCACTGCTTGCGGTTAGCTGTGGAAGGTGGGCTCAATGAAATTGACGCACTTATTGTTGCGTCATTTCTTCCAGCGATGTATCACAACTTTTTTCACCTTGGTCAACTGGGGCCGGGTTATCAGGCCGACGTTGCCGTGTTCGACACGCTGCAAGGTTTCAAGCCTTCACTCGTACTGCAACGTGGAAAAGTTGTTGCACGTAATGGCGTTATAGAACCGGGTGTAGTACCTGTACTTGAGGCACCACAAAGTTTGTATAACCGTGTGCGCTTGCATCATGTGCCCAGTGCAGCAGAACTCACTATTGATGAACCAACAAACGGCAAAGCTCGTGTCATTGGTGTGACCTCAAAAACAGTGCGTACAAAGTCGCTCATTTTGGATGTGTCCGATGAGGCTAATGACATTGCACGTATTGCTGTAGTAGAACGCCACAAGGCAACGGGCCGCATTGGTCTTGCCTATGTGTCGGGTTACGGAATTCAGCGTGGAGCCATTGCGTCTACCGTTGCACACGATGCACACAACATCATGGTGGTGGGCGCGCGCGATGCAAGTGGGCCGGCCGATATGTCAGTGGCTATTGCTCGTGTCGCCGAAATGGGGGGTGGGCAAGTGGTAGTGGTCGACGGCAAGGTTGTTGCCGAAGTTGCGTTGCCAATTGCTGGGCTCATGAGCCCAAAGCCACTTCTTGAAGTAGCTGCAGAAATTGATCGTGTAGTGGAAGCTGCTCGTGAACTCGGCATCACGCTCGATGCGCCATTTATGGCGTTGTCGTTCCTTGGGCTGTCGGTCATTCCCGACCTGCGCATTACCGACCTCGGGCTCATCGACGTGAATGAGTTCGCCATTGTCCCCGTCTCCCTCTAACCCAAGTGTTCTCGGCGCCGTATGTATCGCATTTCGCAACATTCTGCGCCGAGAAATAAAAAGAAGTGTTGAGCATTCGCTCCGTAGGCTCAAGGGATGTCCGCACCCCTGACCCCCATCACACTTGAGGGTCGTTTTGTACGTCTCTTGCCGCTCACCAATGCCCACGTACGCCCTTTGTTGTCGGCCGCCGCTGGTTCTCGAGAGAGTTTTCAATACACGTGGGTGCCTGAACCAACCACAGCCGACGTGACTCGATACATCAGCGCAGCTGTTGCAGAGTTTGAAGCCGGAGCTGCGCACCCGTTTGTAACTGTGCGCATTGATTCCCCCGACACGGTGGTGGGGTCAACACGATTTTTGAATCTTGAGTATTGGCCCGATGCAACTGGGCACCCGAGCACACGCGATTTCCCCGATGCAGTAGAGATCGGTTCAACTTGGTTGTCGCATGATGCGCAACGCACTCAAGTAAATACCGAGGCAAAATTGATGATGTTGACTTATGCATTTGAAACATGGGGAGTGCAACGTGTTGTCTTGCGCACCGATGTCCGTAATACGAAATCACGAGCAAACATCGAACGCATTGGCGCAAAGTTTGAAGGTACGTTGCGTCATCACAAGCATTCATCCGATGGAGCAAACAACGGACTTCGTGACACAGCT
>CAIOHI010000025.1 GCA_903858075.1 uncultured Actinomycetes bacterium | reverse complement strand
GCTCTTTGAACCCACTTTTTGAATGTATGCAAGCGAGAAGTCGCGGGTAATCATCGCCCATTCCATTGCAGCAAAAGCCGCGATGGCAGAGACGCACGACAATGTGGAAAAACGTGGAACCAAGCGAAGAACTTTTTCGTCTTCGTTGCGCGTGCCCATGACAGCAGCAATCAATCCAAAGAATGCACCAATCAGCCCAACAAGAAGAGCCGCACGTCCGAGTGGGCCAGCTAGCCCTTCAACACCGAGCATGCAGCTGCCTCTTTATTTGACTCGTCAATTCTTGTTGCATTCTTTTCAACATATTGATTTGAATGCTTAACTTCGATGCGGTCGCTCTCAAACACACCATTCACCATTCGTCCATGCGCAATGACTGGAATGCACTCTTGAAAGACACCGCCTGGGTCTCCGGAATATGCAACCTTCAAGGTCTTCTTGTTGAAGTCAAGAACGAAGGTGGTACCACCATCTCCTTGTTTGATTGAGCTCTGTTCAACGACACCCTGCACACGCATGCGCCGTTCACCTTCGCAACCAGGACGCACACCTATTTCATCAACATTGCAGTAATAGTCAATTGCACTTGTAAGAAATTGAGTGACAATTACGCCACCACCCAATAAAGCCGCTACAACAATCAGAATTGGCAACCAACGACGTTTGCGGACTGGCGGCTGGGCACCAGGTTCGGTGGCAGTACGTGGCGTTAGGTCCACGGCATTTCCTCACGTGTTGCATGTTTTGCTAATTCTCGACCACGGCGCAACACCCAAATGGCATACGCACCAACCGAGACAGCAGTAATGCCCCAGCTACCAAAGATAAAAGACGCATGTTCCATGATGATTACGCTCCTGCTTCATTTCGTCGAGCAGTAATGGCCACATCAAGTCCACGATCAGAGAACGCATCTTCCAACATCATTGCGCGCTGGCGATGCAGTACAAGCCATACGAACAACATCGTGAATGCGACCAATCCGAGGAACAGCGAGAACAACATCAAGCCATCTAGTTCAACTTTTGCATTGGGGTTAGCCACTGATGCTTCTTGATGCAGCGAACGCCACAAAGTGACACTGAAATGCACGAGTGGAATCTCCAGAATTGCGAGGAGTGCAAGAACTGACGAACGACGCGCGCGTTGGCGATGGGTACCGCCTAACTGGCGCACGGCAAGATACCCAACGTATGTAATGAAGAGAAATGCGGTACTTGTGAGACGTGCGTCCCAGACCCAGTAGGTGCCCCAGGTGAGCCTGCCCCACATGCTTCCTGTCACCAATGACACTGCGACAAAAAGAACACCAATTTCACCAGCCGCACCGGCCACGCGGTCCCAGGAAAGCGATCTGTTCTTACCCGACAAATACACACCAGAGCACAAGGCAGTGAGACCGAACGCGATGTATGCAGTCCAGATTGACGGAACATGGATGTACATAATGCGTACGGTGCTTCCCTGCACTACATCTTCAGCAGAGAACCACAACCCGCATAGAGCAAGCGTTGCGAGCATGAGGATGACAAGGATTCCGAGCCGCCGCGTTGCAGAAGTTCCGGTGCCTGACTGTCCGGCCATGTTCACATCCACTTCATTAAGTCTGACCGCCAGAAGGCGATGAGGGAAATCGGGCCCTATTCGTCGACCAGAGGACCAAAGGCAACGGTTCCGACAGCGCTAAACAGAACCGCAAAGACCAAAAGAAGACCAATCCATGGCCACCCTTCGGACACTGTGGTGCCACCGCTACCAAATGCCGCCTCGGTCGCCCGTGTGGCGCCGATCAGGACAGGTGCTACCGCTGGCAGCAATAAAAGCGGAAGAAGCGTCTCCCGACCCCGTGCGCCTG
>CAIOHI010000024.1 GCA_903858075.1 uncultured Actinomycetes bacterium | reverse complement strand
TAACGCCAAAGTGCGCTCAAGCGACTCGGCTTGCACTTTTGCCCGCTCCATTGCCGGAATTCCGTCGAGAGTATCGGAGATGATTTCCACGCTAATGGGCGCAGTGGGCGGCGTACGTCGGAAAAACTCCACCAAGGGGAACTCCCCCGCCCCCAACAATTCGCGGTAGTGAATGCAGTCTTGGATGTAGTCGTCGAGCCGGGGCTTCATGGTTCCGTCATCTACCTGCACGTTTTTCACCATGGAGAAGTCGAGATCGGCCAGCGAGGCCAGACCAGCTCCACGAAATACGTGCCATGTGTCGACGCAGAGCCCAACATTTTTCTGCCCACTTGCTTGGGCAACACGCTGTGCAGTGGCGATGTCGGGAATTTTGGTGGGCGGCAAAAACTCAATTGCATAGTTGATGCCTGCCTCTTCGGTGCGCTTGGCAATTTCGCCGATCCACGCCGAGGCCTTGGCGAGGTCAATATCTTTATCGGGACCAAAAGGAGAGATGACCTGAACTCGTTCTGCGCCAAAGGTGCGTGCAACATGTTCAAAATCTTTTGCCGCCGCGTCGTCTAAAAGGCGCAGAGCTTCCAACTCCAAAATACGCACATTGTGCTTGTCGAGAATGGCCTGAAGTTGCGCATCGGTTGTTCCGTCGGCTCGCAATTTCAGGTATTCAGCCACGTTGAAGCCAATGCCATCGAAACCTGCCGCACCTGCTGCGGCTACTCGCTCGGAAAACTCGACCCCACGCATGCTGAAATACGCAAGAATCGTTTGCCGTTTCCCTGCCCCTGCAATACGACCTGCACCCACTAAAGAATTGTCTGTACCCATGTTGAACCCCTTGCCCCAATAGGTGGCGCACCTCGTCTGACGATGCACCTTTTCCGACCCGACACTACAGTGATTGAAACATCTACGCGAAGGGGGACCCATGGCTGGTCGTTACGAAGGAAAAGTTGCTCTCATTACAGGAGGCGCAAGCGGTTTGGGTGAAGCCACTGCTCGTCTTCTTGTTGCCGAAGGCGGAAAAGTCATTATTGCCGACTACGGCGTTGAGCGTGGCGAGGCAGTTGCCAAGTCGCTTGGCGACAAGGCTATTTTCGCTCAGTGCGACGTCAGTAAAGAAGCAGACGTTGCTGCAGCAGTCGACGCAGGCATCGCCAAATTTGGTCGCCTCGACAGCGCATTTGCTAACGCTGGCATTGTTGGTGTTGTTGGCCCAATTGCCGACACCCCAATGGACGACTTCGACAAGACCATGGCTGTTCTCGTTCGTGGAGTATTCCTCACCTTCAAGCACGCCGCTCGCGGCATCATCGCTTCAGGCAACGGCGGTTGCATCATCGGTACCGCATCGGTTGCTGGCGTTCAAGGTGGCCTCGGACCACACGCATACGCAATGGCTAAGGCAGGCGTTATTGGTTTGGCACGCAGTGCAGCATCTGAACTTGCCGCATTCAAAATTCGTGCCAACTCCATTGCACCAGGATCCATTCCTACAGGCATGACCGCTCACGTTATTGCTGGCGACCCAAATGACTTGAAGACTGCTTCAGAGCGCATCGGCAGCATGTCACCACTTGGCCGTGCCGCACATGCCAACGACATTGCGGAAACTGCACTCTTCTTGTTCAGCGAAGGCGGCAGCTACATCACCGGTCAAAACATCACTGTTGATGCAGGCCTCACCTCGGGTGCTGGCATGTCAGTTTCATTCCAAAAAACAGGAATGATGGTCGCTCGCTAAGGCGAGCACAATGAATACGGCTGCTCGCTAAGAGTTTTTTAAAAACCATTCCACAAGAACACGTGTGGAATGGTCGAGTCTGGAGTCGAGCGATGTGTTTGCCATATGAGCAAGCACATCGCCGGCTAACACTTTGCCCAGTTCAACGCCCCACTGGTCGAAACTGTTGACGCCCCAAATGCAGCCCTGTACAAATGTTTTGTGTTCATAAAGCGCCACAAGTTGACCAAGCACACGTGGGCTCAACTCATTGAACACAATGGTGGTACTTGGGCGGTTGCCGGGAAATACTCGATGCTCGCCTTGCGCTGAAGGAATATCGGTTGCTGCTGGCGAGCCGAATGCCAACGCCGATGCTTGCGCAAACATATTTGCCATGAGCTTTTGATGTTGCTCACGCGCACTTTGCTCATGAAGCCCCACCGCATTTGTTCGTGCGGCGCCAATGAAATCAACCGGAATCACATCGGTTCCTTGATGCAATAGTTGAAAGAATGCATGCTGGCCATTGGTGCCGGGTTCCCCCCACACCACTGGTGAGGTTGCATGTTCCACCAGTTCCCCAGCACGGTTTGCACGCTTGCCGTTACTTTCCATTTCTAATTGCTGAAGATAGGCAGGGAATCGTGCAAGTTCTTGCAAGTAAGGAATGACGGCTTGTGATGCACAGCCAAGAAAATTACGATTCCAAATACCAACGAGCGCTAACAAAACAGGAACATTCTCTTGCAACTCTGCAGTGCAGAAGTGCTCGTCCATTTCGCGCATACCAAGCAACATGTCACCGAAGTGCTGGGCGCCAATGGAACACATGAGAGAAAAACCAATGGCCGAGCCAAGTGAGAAACGCCCGCCCACCCAGTCCCACATGGGAAAGATATTTTCTGTAGAGATACCAAATTGAACTGCTGCATCTACACGTGCTGTTACAGCAAAGAAATGACTCTGCACGTCGGCAACATTCATTCCGTTCTGGAGCCACTTCATTGCCGTGTGGGCATTTGCCATTGTTTCTTGCGTAGTAAAGGTTTTCGATGCAACCACAAAGGCCGTTTCTTGTGGGTGTAAGTGCGCAAGAACATGTGCCAGGTCTGTGGGGTCGACGTTCGAAACAAAATGAGCTTGTATTCCAGTGGTCGCATATGCAGCAAGTGCGCTCATTGCCATTGCTGGCCCCAGGTCGCTCCCCCCAATGCCAATATTTACAACATGCTTGATGGGCTTACCCGTTGCGCCTACATGCGTTCCGCTCGTAATGCGTTCCGCTGCCTTTGCCATGCGATCGAATGTTGCGCGCACTTCAGGAATGATGTTCTCGCCGCCCACCACAACGCTCTCGCTCGCAGGCATGCGTAGGGCAACATGCAATACGGCACGGCCTTCGGTGTTGTTAATGGCCTCGCCACTAAACATCTTGCTGCGCAGGTTTTCCACGTTGGAGTATTTGGCTAAATCAAGGAGCGCCTGCAGAGCCGCCGCGTCTATTTTTTGACGCGAGAAGTCGACGAGAAGCTCACCAGCCCGAAACATGAACGACTCGGTGCGCGTGGCGTTCTGCGAAAAAAGATTACTGATCGCAACTTTTTCTAATGCATTTGCCGCTGCACCCACGTTGTTCCAAGCAGAACTCATACCCATACGCTAACTGCCCAAGGGCTGTATCTCGGTGAATAGTTCTATTGGATTTCCCTTTGTGCCACCGCGTATGTCTACTAAATCGCCATTTTTTACTTGCGATAACCCCACTTGCGATGTACACAAAGCAACATATGACAACACGAGTGCGCATTGAGGAGACTGCGAGAAACCACGAATGTTTTCCACAGAAGCATTTAAGCCTGCTTTTACTTCGGCCAAGCTGAGATTACGTTCAGTTCGTTCACTCAAAAGATCAACCAATGCAAGTACCGCAGCACGAATACCTTCACGATATGACGAGACCCAATTCTTCAACCCAAATTCAGCATCGCGAAGATTGGTGAAATCATTTCCGTATCGTGCAACAAACCAATTTTCCGTTTCGCTTTTTGCGTTGCTCAAGGCACAAGCATCAGCAGTCAGCACAACTGGCTTACTTGTTAATGAGTTCACCCATTTTGTGAAACCAGAACAACTTTCGCCTGCAACATCGGCAATCACTGCCGATGAGGTGACCCCAGCATCAGTGAGTAGCTCCACCACTTCATCACTTGTTGCATCGTCAGGAATAACTACTTCGGAAATGTTTTCTACACGTAACCCCGACTTCACCAAGACCGGTCGCACAATTGATGCAAAAATTGAGTTTGATTCTTCGCTGCCGCTATGAACAACGCTGACGCTTTTGCTTTCACCGGCGAGTTCGCCCGTCGCCACAATTGCCAACGACAACATGAGCCCAGGCATTCCTGGTGTTATCGCTGTTAATTCTTGAGAAACCAGTACAGACACACCAATGGGGTTAGCTACCACCACGGGAATACTTTGAGATGCCTCTTCTAATGCCGCCCCAATGTCTCCGACGCCTTCATCGGTCGCCACAATGGCGTACACCTTGTTTGCTGCAAACTCTGCAACACAGTCAGCCAGAGTTTTTTCTTGAGAAACTTTGCATTCCAGCAGTGCGAGTGGCCTGCCACCCACACCTGCACGTTGTACGTTCACATATTTTGTAATTTCTTGCAGCACACTGGCCTGCGAGGAACGCGTGAGCACCCCTATTGCCACAGGTTCCCCCGACACTGCTGGCACCGTGCTTGTTGTGGAAGAGGCAATGGGCGCCAAGGTTGTAGGCGGCGAAGTGCTCGTGGTTACAGAAGATCCGGCCGACCCACACGAGGTGGCGACCACCAGAAGTGCAACTAGACAATGGGTTCGCGCTCTGGGTCTCTTACAATTCATCACTCGTGTTTACACTATGACAACCGCTGAATTGCGGACTTTCGCTAGGGGGAACATGAGCGCAACACTTTCCGACCACGACGCCATTCGACAAGTTGCCGCCAGGTACGCACGCGGTGTCGACCGCCTTGACGGCGACCTCATGAAATCGGCTTATTGGCCAGAAGCCACCGACGACCACGGGGTCTTTGTGGGCAATGCAATGGCATTTTGTGACCGCGTAATTGACTCGCACCAGCGCTTCACCGGCACCATGCACTGCGTCATGAACCACGCCATCGAAGTGGACGGCTCCAAAGGTTCTGGTGAGATCTACAACGTCACTTATGTGTTCCGCACCGACAATGGCGTTGACTTTCTCGATACCTGGTTTGGGCGCTATCTCGACCAATATGAAAATCGCAACGGCGAATGGCGCATCATTGAGCGCATCTGCGTACACGAGAACACCACGAGCCAATCAATTGACTCACATATGCCTATTGACTCGGCAAAATTTCGCCACGGAAGTATTGACCGTGGAACCGCTACCCCACTTGGCTATTAACCACGACCCACAAGGTCTAATGCACCAAGAACTTGCATTTCAATAGCTGAACGAGCATCGAGCACTTCTTTCACAGCATCAATGCGGCTTTGGTCGCCGCTGCGAAATGCTGCACCCACTTCACTAGAAAGCAGTGAACTAACCTCGTGATACCACGCCAGCACATCTTCTAAGTGCAAGCTTGCTGGCTGGCCAATGGGCTTACCAGTCAGCGCACCAATTTTTTCTGCCTCTTCATGCACCCACGCAATTTCATGTGCGGCACGACGTGAACAGCCCATGAGAATTTGATCAATTTGTTGCAACATAATTTTGGTGGTCTCGGTTTGCACTTCACTTGCCACCACTGTGCGCAACTCTTCAGCAATACCAGCGAGCAATTGTTCGGTTGTTGGTCGTGAAAACATTTATTTTCCTCCATTTGCTGCAGCAGAAATTTGCTTCATTGGCTCAGAGAGTTGCCCTAGGAAATCGAGCCACATACTTTGGCCAAAAAGCACCGAGCTCAAGTTGAATACCGAGTTAAACAAATGATTTTCGCCCTTTGCCCAAGCAGCGCCACCCTGCATTAACTGCTCAACGGTGCCCACCACGCCCAATACCAAGAAGTACGCAACAGTTGCCGGGTTCACTTGTAGTTCGTTGAGGCCCGTGAGTTCGCGGTATCGAGCACAGAATCCTTCAATACCGTCGTCGCCCAAAAGGTCTGGTGGCGAAGCTTGCGACACCGCTTTGAAATACCCAATGTCTTCGCGTGGGTCGCCAATGCCGGCAAGTTCCCAGTCGATGACTTCAATATGCCCATCGGCAGTCACCATTACGTTGGCGCACTGGAAGTCGCCGTGCATCAGCACGAGCGGTGCTGGCGGCGGTCGATGCGCATCGAGCCATTCGGCAACATAATGAAACACAGGAAGCGACTCCACATGGTTGTTGCTCGCTTCACGCCACGAGTTGATGCGCTTGGTCATGTACGCATCCCAGCTTGCTGGGCGTTCCATACTCGCTGGCAAAGAGCTAATAGGAATGCTCTGATACGAAGCAATTGCTTCCGCAAGGCGAATATTCAAACCTTCAATGGAGTTTCCTGCAGCAACGTACGGCAGAAACGAAGTGGAATGTGAAAAGTCCATCACAATTGCCAAGGTTCCGAGATCTTCACCAGTTGCATCGAAATACACCGCATGAGGAGTGCGCACACCAGCATCTCCAACCGTGCGCAACAGTTCGTACTCTTGCACTCGGCTTGTATATAACAAGCTCTTGTCGGCTGGCGGGTCGCCACGTAATACAAAAGTAGAAACGATGCCATCGTGCGCAACATCGGCCCGGGCCAACAAGCGGCTATAGCCACCTGTCATTACCTCATACTTTTCAACCGAGACGTTTTTCCACGTTGGCTCTACCTTTTCAAAAAAGGCTTTCACCCGTTGCGGCATTTCCTCTAGATGAAGCACGATTCCCCCAATCGATACTGCGGTTCCTCAACACCAACATGGTGTAGTCGTTACCTTCTTAGATAGTAGGCACTTCAACATGGCGCCCAAACACGTTCGCCATGGTGTTCATCATTTCACCCAAAGTTGCATATGCCTTTGAAGCCTCAATGAGAGTAGGCATGAGATTGACCGACGGATCGGCTGCCTCTTTTGCCAACTTTGCCAAGACAGCATCAACTGCGGCCTGGTTTCGGTCGTGCTTCACAACATCGAGGCGCTTCAGCTGACGAGCCTCATCTTCATTGGTAATTTGCAAAATGTCGAGGCTGTCGTCTTCGTTGCCTTCTTTAAATTTGCTCACGCCAACAATGGTGCGACGCCCTTGGTTAAAAGCACGCTCAAGTTCATATGCCGAGTCTGCAATGCGACCCTGGAACCAGTTTTCTTCGATTCCGCGAATACAACCTTCAAGAATAGAGCCTTCACCAAGTTTGTCGAGGTGAGCAAAAATCTCTTCTGCCTGACGTTCCATTTCATCGGTGAGTTCTTCAACGAACCATGAACCACCGAGCGGGTCG
>CAIOHI010000023.1 GCA_903858075.1 uncultured Actinomycetes bacterium | reverse complement strand
CAGTCGTGTGGAAAAACTCCGGTCCATGTACGCGACGATGCGGGGTTCATTGTGAATGCACTGTTGTTTCCCTACCTCAATAACGCCATCAAAATGTATGAGCGCGGAACTGCCACCATGAGCGATATTGATATTGCCATGAAAGGCGGCTGCAACTTCCCCATGGGGCCATTTGCATTGCTCGATTTAGTGGGCCTCGATACTTCGCTATCAATTCTGGAAACACTGCACAAAAGTTCACCGAGCGCCACCGATGAACCTGCGCTCTTGCTGCGCCAACTTGTTTCCGAGGGCAAACTTGGGCGAAAAACGAAAAATGGGTTCTATTCGTACTAAACCTGTGTTGTGTTATTTGAAACAACACCACAAGCAGTAAGTGAATGCCACTGGGCATTCCCCCCTGCTACAAAGTGGCCCGACGATGACCTCGTAGGTGGTGGTGCCGACCTCGAACCATCCACACTCATCTACGCCTACTCACACGGAATGTTTCCCATGGGCATTGGCCGCGGCAGTAAACACCTGGGTTGGTGGTCTCCAAACCCCCGGGGAATTCTTCCCTTGCACAACTTGCAAGTAAGTCGTTCCATGAAACAAAGCGCAAAGAAATACACGGTGCGCATGAACACCAACTTTTCTGCTGTCATGGCCGCATGTGCTTCACCCTTACGTGAAGGCGCATGGATCACCTCACCGTTTATTGCTGCCTACGAGCGCCTCCATGAATTGGGTTGGGCACACTCCGTGGAAACCTATAACGAAGATGGGCACCTGGTAGGTGGTCTGTATGGCGTTCGCGTTGGTGGATTATTTGCCGGTGAATCAATGTTCCATCTGCAACGCGACGCAAGCAAAGTTGCGCTCATGCATTTGGTGGAACACATGCGCAGCCTCAATATGTCGCTCCTCGATGTGCAGTGGAGCACCCCACATTTGGCCTCGCTAGGGGTGATTGAAGTATCGCGAGACCAGTATTTGAGGCAGTTATCAGAGGCTATTAGCGGCCAATAGCCCGTATCGTAGAGACTGTCTCTATGTCTGAAACTGCACCCCGCCGCCGCGAAGAGCCATGGTTGATGCGCACCTATTCAGGGCACTCAACCGCAGCTGCTTCAAATGAGTTATACCGCACCAACTTGTCGAAGGGCCAAACAGGTCTCTCTATTGCCTTCGACCTTCCTACACAAACCGGCTACGACCCCGACCATGTTCTTGCTCGCGGTGAAGTAGGAAAAGTTGGAGTACCTGTTGCCCACCTCGGTCACATGCGCACATTGTTGAAAGATATTCCGCCTGGCCAAATGAATACTTCAATGACCATTAACGCAACAGCTGCTTGGGTGCTTGCGCTGTACGTGGCAAATGCGGAAGAGCAAGGAACTCCTTCCACTGCATTACGCGGAACAACTCAAAATGACATCGTGAAAGAATATTTGTCGCGCGGCACATACATCTTCCCGCCAGATGCTTCGAAGCGACTCATTGTCGACATGGTTGCATGGTGTGCTCACAATGCTCCTAAATGGAACCCTATGAACGTGTGTAGTTACCACTTGCAAGAAGCAGGTGCTACCCCCGTTCAAGAAGTTGCTTTTTCATTGGCAACCGCAATTGACATTCTTGATGCCGTCAAAGCAAGTGGGCAAGTAAGCGACGAGCAGTTTCCACAAGTCTTTGGGTCAATTTCATTTTTCGTGAACGCAGGCATTCGCTTCATTGAAGAAATGTGCAAGTTGCGAGCATTTACCGAGTTATGGGACCGCATCGGTCGTGAGCGTTACAACATCACCGATGAAAAAGCACGTCGTTTCCGTTATGGCGTACAAGTGAACTCACTTGGTCTGACCGAAGCACAGCCCGAAAACAACGTGCAGCGCATTGTTTTAGAAATGCTTGCAGTCACCTTGTCGAAAAAAGCACGTGCGCGTTCTGTGCAACTTCCTGCTTGGAACGAAGCTCTCGGCCTTCCTCGCCCATGGGACCAGCAATGGTCGTTACGGATGCAGCAAGTGCTTGCCTTTGAAACCGACTTGTTGGAGTATGCAGATATTTTTGATGGCTCTCATGTTGTTGAACAGCGCACCGACGAAATTCGCGATGCTGCATGGGTTGAACTACAAGAGATACTTGAGCTAGGCGGAGCCTTCGAAGCAATTGAAGACCTCAAAGGTCGTCTTGTATCTTCTATGGCCGACCGTACCCGTCGCATTGAAACGGGCGACCAAATTGTGGTGGGCATGAATGCCTTCACTGAAAGCGCCGATTCGCCACTTGGTGGCGATGGAAATATTTTGACCGTCAACCCCGCAGTTGAGGCCGAAACCGTTAACGACACCAACGCTTGGCGAACCGCCCGCAACAACGGCGATGTGGAAAAAGCCTTGGAAGAACTGCGACGTGCGGCGGTGGAAGGCGACAACATCGTGCCTCCGTCAATTGCTCTTGCCAAAGCTGGTGGTACCACTGGTGAATGGGGCACCGCGCTACGCGACATCTTTGGCGAGTACCGTGCTCCCACCGGAGTTGCAGCCGCTCTCGGGCGCCGTACACACGAACTTGCCGGCGTTGCAGCGTTTGTGAAATCTATTCCTGGCGGCCCGCCAAAGTTCCTTGTTGCAAAACCTGGGCTCGATGGTCACTCCAATGGCGCAGAACAAATTGCGGTTGCAGCACGCGATGCCGGAATGGAAGTGGTGTACAGCGGCATTCGTCTGACACCTGCACAAATTGTGGCAAGTGCCCGCGATGAAGACCCCGATGTCATTGGCCTGTCCATTCTTTCTGGTTCACATCTTTCACTCGTCAGTGACATTTTGGAACTCATGAAAAAAGAGGGCCTCGACATTCCCGTTATTTTGGGTGGAATTATTCCGGAAGGCGACCGCGACAACTTGAAACGTCAAGGAATTGCTGCGGTCTACACACCAAAAGATTTCGACATCTCACGCATTATGAATGAGATTGCACATCTCGTTGCCGAACGACGTTCGTAAGTTCACGCGCTTTCGCGAGTAATCCAGTTTTCGAAATTGGGGCTGCTTTCAAAACTGGTAATGAGTGCATAACGCGGTGTATTGGCATTGTGCACCACTACGTGCCACAGCCTTTGAGTGTCTACAACAAAACGTGCACCTTGCGACAACGGCACTCGTCGTTCAGTGGAACGATCGGGTAACCCATCGGCATCGTTGTCCATAAGCAACATGTAACTGTTGGGGCTGTCTGTCAGTTCAAGCCAACTGCGCACAACCCAACCTTCATTCTCTGGGTTCATACGATTGTTGTCGTCGCGGTGAATAGAGCGCAATGCAGTTTCGTGATCTTGTGGCTCTAACTTAATAATGCGCACGCGCCCAAAATTTGCGCCGACACCTGTGACGTAGTCGCACAATGTTGGAGCTTTTGCTGCATTACTTGTGAAAATAGCGCCTTTGTCGGGCTGGCCTTTATCCCAAAACCCTCTGCAATCGAGTTCACCATCGGCGGAAGCGAGCGGTGCAAAGTTGGTGTCGCCACCACTCTTCCAATCTAAATATTCAAGAGATTCCCATTCAGCACTCGGCACAGAAAAGTTTGCGGGCTGAAGAATGACAACGCCATCTTGCGCTAACGATGGCACACGGTAGTGAGAACTCTGCAAAGGAATCTGCACAGACCAATGTTCTTGTGTTGGCCAAAATGTTGTTGCCATATTGAAAGTGTAAAGCGTTACGGGGCGCTGGTGGTGACTAGAGCAGTGCTAGTTGCCGAAGTACTTGTGACAGGTGCTACTCGAGCAACAGAACCTTGCGGTAAAAGGATTTCATCGCCCACTGCAAGCTTGTCGGGGTCATCAATATTGTTCAATTCAATAATTGCTTCCATTTTCACCGAGTACAACTGCCCAATGCTGAAGAGCGACTCTCCGCTTTGTACGACATGTTTCAGCGGAACGGGGATAGTGCTCGTAGTGGTGGTTGCAACCAAACTTGTGGTGGTGGTAGTTGCCGCAGCACTACCGTCTCCTCCGCCCAATAACGATGCCACGACGGCTGCGAACGAAAACGCGAGCACACCAATTGCGAGCGCCCACTGAAGTCGGCCGTGGATGATCATTGCTAGAGGTTACGCCATGACACCAAGTGCGCTAGCGCTTTGAATTGCTCAATGGCTTCATTTCCCAGTGAGAGCCCCGACAAGTGACTGACCGACTCGGCAGTGAGTTGAGTGATGCGATCTTCCATGGTTTGCAATGCACCAGTTTGTTGAATGACTTCTTGAATGTCGGCAATGTCGCTTGCCGATATGCCAGGGCGCCCCACCTTGTTCAACACTTCTACCTGCGCGGGTGTTGCCAACTCGGTGGTGAGGGCCAATAGTGGCGTGGGTTTGCCTTCACGTAGGTCGTCTCCGGCAGGTTTGCCAGTGACCGACGATTCACCAAAGACTCCCAAAATGTCATCGCGCATTTGGAAAGCATCACCAAGGGGAAGCCCAATTGCTGAGAGTTGTTCTAAGACTCCGTTCGGCAAGGGGGCAGAGGTAACAAGAGCACCTAATTGCAGTGGCCGTTCAATGGTGTACTTGCCACTCTTGTAACGACATATTTGCTCAGCCTCGGCTTGCCTGCGCTCACGACGAGCAGACCCAACAATGTCGAGAAATTGTCCGATGTTGAGTTCAAGTCGCAACTCGCTCCACATGGCCCGCGCTTCACGAGAGGTGTCGGCCATGAGGTCGTCGGCATATACATAGGTGAGGTCTCCAACAAGAAGTGCAACACCATCGCCATATCGAGTGGCATCGCCATCGAGCGACTGCTCTTTATGCAAAGCGCTGTGACGGACGTGAGTTGTTTCTACTCCTCGGCGCGTTAATGAACCATCCATGATGTCGTCGTGGAAAAGTGCGAAAGCGTGCAAGAGTTCTAATGCTGCACCGGTACGCACAATGCGTTCATCGCTCGGGTCGGCTCCTGTTGCAATACTTCCCCAATAACAAAATGCCGGTCGCAATCGCTTTCCACCAGCAAGTACTAGCCCTCTCATTTCACTGAAAGGAACAGCAAGAGTGGGGTTTACTTCTACCCAACGCGCTTCCTCGGCCGCCAAGAGTGTGGCTAAATAATTTTCTACCCGAGCAGCGAGTTCAACAAGAAACGCTGGAGCACCAGGTTGCGATGCTGGCAACCCATCAGGAAGTGGCATCGATTTCCCCAACAACTTGTTCTACGTGCAAACGTGCCGCGCTAATTTTGCCCCGACACAAAGAAATGAGTGCGGCTGCACGTTGTACTTTCGTAGCAAGTACGTCGACATCAACCGAATCAGATTCCAAACTCTTCAAGATGGTTTCGAGTTCAGCAAGCGCCTCGCTGTAGGTCAACTCATCAACACTTAAATCGCCTTCTTGTGTTTTCTTTGCCATAGTGATTCCCCTTGCTACTTATTTCACCGTACTCACAACGGTGCCATCGGAAAAAGTGGTGACAATGTCGTCACCCGAAACTGCATCGCCCGCTTTACGCAATGTAACGCCGGCTGTTGTACGCGTAATGCTCCACCCGCGAGCCATGGTATTGACCGGGTCAAGAAGCCGTACACGCTCTGCCAAATAATCAATTTGCGACTCTCCCGTAGTGAGCAACGAGAGAGGCCGCGTAGTGAGCCGGTTTGCACTGAGTGCCACATGGGTATGGGCACGTTCTACTGCAGTAATTGCTTTCGTACGAATGGCGTTGCCTCGCTCATTCAAACGACTCTCGGCCAATGCCAATTGTTGTTGGGCAATAGCAGCAATGCCGCCCCACACATCTTCTGTTTCTTCAACGAATTCGTTCACTAGTTCGCATATGGCTGAAGCGCAAGCCGTGGGAGTTTTATATGCGGCATAGGCAACTTCATCGGCAATGCTGTGGTCAATTTCATGGCCAATACCTGTAAATACAGGCAGCCCACACTGCGCAATGGCAACAGCAATTTCTTCTGCATCAAAACACGCCAAGTCGGTGCGAGATCCTCCGCCGCGCATGAGCAAAATAACATCGAGATCGGTGCGGGAACCCAGAGCCCAAATAGCTTCAACAATCATGGGAATAGCTTCATCGCCTTGCACACGGACGTTGGCAACTTTGATATCGAAACCAATGCCCGATTCTTCTAATTCATGCATTGCATCGTGCCAAGCAGCTGAACCGACGCTGGTAATAATGCCCAAGCGCAAAGGCGCCGCGGGCAATTCGCGCTCGCGGTTTTCATCGTAGAGGCCTCCAGCAATGAGGCGCTTCACAATTTCATCACGCGCAGCGGCAAGGTCTCCGAGGGTAAAACGAGGGTCAATGTCAGAAATTTTTAAACTAAATTTTCCGCTGCCGTCATAGACATCGGGCACTCCGAATACTTTTACTTTCACACCGTCTTGCAATGTGAGACGATGCTGCCTCAACAGTGGTTGTAAGCGACGAAGATTGTTTGCGAAGAGAGAAACGTGAATAGTTGCCGTTCCCTTGTCGTCACGTTCAACAAGTTGAAAATATGCGTGCTGCGTACGGTTCGACCACGACTCAATTTCGCCATGAACCCAAATGCCTGGTGTGAAGGTGCTCTTCATGGCATTGTTCACCTTGCCAATGAATTGCCGCACCCCAAATGCTTCAGTAGTTGCGCCAAGGTCGAGTTCGTCGCTCATTGACCTAGCTCACCCGCGTGCACTTGCGCTGCATAGAGACCATTGCGTTCCATTAATTCCTCGTGCGTTCCTTGTTCTACCAAATGGCCAGCATCGAGCACCACAATGCGGTCGGCATGACGAACTGTAGACAAACGGTGTGCAATGACTAGCGCAGTGCGCCCACGGAGCGCTTCTTCAAGTGCCACTTGCACTGCAGCTTCATTTTCGTTGTCAAGATGGCTTGTTGCCTCATCAAGAATCATGATGGCCGGGTCTTTTAAGAGCAACCGCGCAATGGCAAGACGCTGCTTCTCTCCACCCGACATGCGGTAACCGCGTTCTCCCACCAAAGTATTGAACCCTTCGGGAAGCGCAGAAATAGTGTCAAAAATTTGTGCGCCTTCGCATGCTGCTCGCAACTCATCATCGGTTGCATCGGGCTTTGCATAACGCAAGTTCGCGCCAATGCTTTCATGGAAAAGATGAGGATCTTGAGACACCACTCCAATTGCATTTTGTACTGAGCGTTGCGTGAGATTTTTAACGTCTTGTCCGTCAAGCAGAATGGCTCCAGCTGTTGCGTCGTACAAACGTGGAATGAGCGACGCAAGCGTGCTTTTTCCGGCGCCACTCGCACCAACGAGTGCAATAGTTTCACCAGGCTGCACATGCAGGCTGATATTTTGCAAAACATCAACATCGGGGTCAACACCTTGCATTGCTCCCGCCGCTTCTAACGATGCAATAGAAACCGAGTAACCAGGTGGGTAGCGGAAGGTGACATTGCGCAATTCAAGTTCACCACGTGCATTAACAAGATCAACTGCACCAGGCGCATCTTGAATGGAAACTGGGGCATCGAGCACTTCAAAAACTCGTTCAAAGCTGACGAATGCTGTCATCACTTCAATACGAGCATTCGTAAGTCCTGTGAGTGGTTGGTAAATGCGTTGAACAAATGCGGCCATTGCTACAAGAGT
>CAIOHI010000022.1 GCA_903858075.1 uncultured Actinomycetes bacterium | reverse complement strand
TGTCCTTCAAGGTCTGAAGTTGCTACCAGCACTTTCTTGCGCCACTCATGGGAGTGCAATGCATTTTCATCTTGCTGAACTGCTGCGAGTAATGCTCCACCCACTCGCACTGCCCCGCTGTACCCAAGACCACGACCCATCGGAATATCGGTGCGAACGGAAATATTGCCAACGCCTCCAAGTGCGCGAAAGGCAATGGTGGCTGGGTGAAATTCATCGGCAATAGGTTCGGTGCTTTCTGCTTCGCACACCGTTGCATTCAAAGACAACGCCATGGCAATTCCATCGAACCCTGGACCTAAATTGGCCGAACTTGCGGGAACGCGCACTGCAAGAGAGGAAATGTTTACTCCAAACGCTCAGCTGCTGCAGTACTTGCCGTTATTAACTTGCGCAAAACTTCAGTTGCCTTACCTGAGTCAATAGATGCTTCAGCCAACACGCGACCTTCACCGAGCGAAGCAGCAACTCCGGCAACATGCAGTGCCGCTGCTGCGTTGAAGACAACCGTGTCGCGTGCTGCACCTGCTTCGCCTGCCAAGACCGCACGAGCAATGCGAGCATTTTCAGTGGCGTCTCCGCCAACAATTGCCGACAATGGCTGCGCTGCCAGACCAATGTCGGAACAGTCAACTTTCAATTCACTGACATCGCCATTGCGTAATTGCATGACGAGTGCAGGGCCAGCAAGCGTGAGCTCGTCTACCCCACCTTGCGTGGTTCCGTTGCTTCCATGCACCACCCATGCAGATGTGACTCCGCGTGAACTTAAAGCTTCAATCATCGGGCGCATCATCCAGGGCGCTGCAACGCCAACGAGCATGGAAGATATAGGCGCAGGGTTTGCCATAGGCCCCAACAAGTTGAACGCGGTGGAAATTCCTATTTCACGGCGCGAGGGCCCCGTGTAGCGAAATGCTGGGTGAAAACGAGCGGCAAGGCAAAAACCCATTCCTGCTTCATCAATACATTGCGCAACACCAACGGGGTCGAGTTCAATAGCAATACCAAGTTCTTCAAGTACATCGGCTGCACCACATTTCGATGATGCAGCGCGGTTGCCGTGCTTGCAGACAGGCACGCCCGCACCGGCCACAACAAATGAAGTGACAGTTGAAACATTGAATGAATGGCTTTGGTCGCCACCTGTGCCCACAATGTCGATGGCACGTAGAGCAAGTTCTGGTGCAAGGTCGACGCGCTGACCAGCGGAACGTACCGCACGCAACATTCCCGACAGCTCTGTGGCAGTTTCACCCTTGGCGCGCAAAGCAACAATGAATGCGGTCATTTGAGACGCAGTTGCCTGCCCATTCAAGATGTCGGTGATAGCTGCTTCGGCTATTTGTGCATCGAGATTGTTTCCCGAGATGAGCGTGCCCAAAATTCCTGGCCAACCCCCGTACTGAGCAATATCGAGCGAATGCGAAGAAGTCACTCGCTCATTCTTACGCAGACCGACGGCGTTGACGCACAATGCGTCGGCGTTCGCGTTCGGTGGTACCGCCCCAGACACCTTCTTTTTCACGGCTGGCTAAGGCATGTTCGAGGCACGAGACCCGCACGTGGCAGGTATCGCAGACCGCGATGGCGATTTCTACTTGCGCTTCGTCACCTTCGTCAGGGAAAAAGACCGCAGGATCGAGACCCTGACAGGCCCCTTTTTGTCGCCATGAAAGATCGATGACTGTCACGTTGTTCCCCCACCGTGTTGCAGTTCACCCCGGAAAAACGCCGGAATGTGTTCAGTT
>CAIOHI010000021.1 GCA_903858075.1 uncultured Actinomycetes bacterium | reverse complement strand
GCATTGTCGTCGAGGTCTCCACTGAGGATGACCATTAATTCATAAGCACGTTTCATGTGCATGTACTCCCTTCGGACACGGTACGGACCGTGGCCCCGTGAGGGGCAGGGTGGATAAGGAAATGAAAGCGTATCGGCAAGACACGGCACAACGACGAGAAGCAGGGGCACATTCCATTTCCTCTATTGTGTGCCAAGGGTGTTACTCGCTGACGAAATAGCACCAAACCCCTGCAATATAAGGGTTTGCGTTATGCCGAGGCTGCCCGCTGAGGGGTAATGGGGACCATGCGAACGAGGTGATGCCAGCGACACAAGCGGCACGCCTCCACCACGTAGGCCGTGTACTCGCCAGTTCCGGCTGCGGCACTTGCTCGCCGCTGAATTTGGGCCATTTCCGAGCGGGTAGTGACGCATCGGCCATGAGATGGGAGGTGCGGGCCAAAGGCATAGGTCACCAAGACCAATTGGTCGTCGGCGCAAATGGGGCACTTCACCCGCGACTCTTCCCCAAAGTTCCGTGCCGCGCGCATGAGTTCAGGGTGAGCGTCACATATTTGGTCGATGCTGAGGCGGCCCCGGCGGTATTCGTTGATGAGGTGTTGGCGTGCCAGACGGTGGTCGACTGCACCCCCTGCCCCTCGTAATGACCCCGCCGTAAAGCTCATGTCTTTACGATAGTCACCGCATATCCCTCATGAGCAACGGTGCTCTTGCCACACTTCTTCTATGGCAGTTTCTGAACCTCCTCAACACACCATCTCTTTTGGCCCCCATGTGGCCAACGATGCCGAGTTGCGCCTGGTGGGCGATGTGAAGGGAAAGCGCGTACTCGAGCTTGGGTTGCCCTATGGGCACGCCAACTCTGTGGCGATGGCGCAGTCGGGGGCGCGTGCCATGGCCATCGACAATTCTGCAGAACGTATTGCCCTTGCCCGACGCACAGCTGAAACAGCGGAAGTACGCGTTGAGTTTCATCAAGCAGAACTTGCCGACATGGGTTTCGTTACAAGCTCTTCACTTGACCTTGTGTTGTGCATCGACAAACTCAACTCTGTTGACGACATCGACCGTCTCTTGCGACAAGTGCATCGTGTGTTGAAATCGGAAGCGTCTTTTGTTGCAGTAGTTGAACACCCAGCAGCTGCGATGTTTGACAATGACGATGCTGTTGCGCGTCGCCGTTACGGAGCCGATGGTGCACTCACTATTGGTGAACTGTGCATGTCGTTACAACGCAGCAACTTTGCTATTGATCTCTTGTATGAACTGATGCCGCTGAACGCCCCGCGTGCACTTGTTCCCACAACACTTGCAATGCGCGCCCGCAAACTTGGTTCTTAATTTTTTTGTTCGCTCCACCACGCGTCTAGCCGGCGACCAATTTCGTCAACACCGAGCAGACCTTCTTCGAGGCGAATTTCCATCAGAAAATTAAGTGCTTTGCCTACTTCGCGCCCTGGTTGAACACCCAGGCGTTGCATCACTTCCACACCATCAAGTTCGGGTCGCAATGCAGCGAGTTCTTCTTTTTCCATTAACTCTGCAATGCGTTTTTCAAGTTCATCCATGCGCTGTGACAACACCAATGCCTTACGTTCATTACGCGTAGTGCAATCGCAACGAGTAAGCACATTGAGCTCGTTCAGCAATGGCCCCGCATCGCGTACGTAACGACGCACAGCAGAATCGGTCCATCCCATTTGATACGTATGAAAGCGTAAATGCAATTCAACAAGTGCTGTAATTGCCTGTACGTCTTCGCTGGAATACTTCAGTGCCTTCAAACGATCGCGCGTCATTCGTGCACCAACTACTTCGTGGTGATGAAAAGTGATTCCTTTTCCTTTATCAATTGCGCGTGTTTTTGGTTTACCAATGTCATGAAATAAAGCAGCAAGGCGAGTGATACGAAAATCAAAAGCGGCGTGTGCATTTGGACGCACATTTTCCACCACAGCCAACGTGTGGGTAAGTACATCTTTGTGGCGATGAATAGGGTCTTGCTCCACGCTCATGTTGGGTAACTCGGGAAAAAATTGAGCAGCAAGCCCCGTATTGACCATGAACCACAACCCTGCAGTGGGGTGATCGGTGGTGAGTAGTCGATCGAGTTCATGTTGAATGCGTTCACGAGAAATGATGTCGAGGCGCGGCGCCATATTTTTTACAGCTTCAATGAGGCTTGGTTCCGCAGTGAGATTGAGCGCTGAAAGAAAGCGCGCCGCGCGCAACATGCGCAGTGGGTCGTCACTGAAACTTTCTTCTGGCGACAACGGCGTGCGCAGAACTTTTGTCATGAGGTCGGCTGCCCCATTGAATGGGTCAACTAAAACAGGGCTAGACGAAGTGAGCTCGAGCGCCATTGCATTAATGGTGAAGTCGCGACGAGAGAGGTCGGCCTCAATGTCGTCAGAAAATTGCACATCGGGTTTCCGGGAATCGGGTGAGTACGCCTCGGCGCGGTGTGTGGTGATTTCGTAAACACGGCCATTCTTTTTGGCGCCAATAGTGCCGAATTTTTCACCCTGTGCCCACACCGCATCGGCCCAGCCCTCGATGATGGACTTAATTTCGTGCGGTAAAGCATTTGTTGTGGCATCAAAATCCATGTCTGGTGATGCTCCGGGCAGATGTGCATCACTCGCTGGCCCCAGTAAAAGATCGCGCACCGTGCCGCCCACCAGGTACAAGCGCTTATTGGCCGCGGCAAAGCGGGCAGTGAGCGGAGCAAGTTCCTCTAAGACAGGAGTAAAGCGTTCGGGAATCATCAGACATTCAGGCTACGCAGATGAAGCCCGACCACTACGGTCATATGTGTGTTTATGGAACCTCGCCCCGTTGCCCCCCTCTTTGGCAACTGGCCCTATGACCCGACCACCGCATTACTGACTCTGCGCAGTGGCCATCACCCCGAGGCAACCATCACCAGTGACATGGTGAAAATGTGGCTCGGAACCGCACAACACAGCGGGTTCGCACGTGTAAGAACGAACGCGGTGAGCCCTCAACTTGCTGACATACTCGCCACTGTGGGTTTTACGGTGAAACAAGAGCTCTCCCTTCTCACCGCGCCACTAGAGAACGTTTCCTCCGATGCGCGAACAGTGTCTGCCCGGCGCATTACTGCCGCACAAGCCATACGCATTGACTGTGCGGCATTTCATGGCGAGTGGGCAATTGACCCGCCCGCACTGCTCGCTGCCAAGCAGGCAACCCAGTTTCATCGCTTGCGCGGTCTTGGGTCATCTCGGTTTCGCCGCACCTCTGGTTATTGCCTCTCGGGGTTCACGGCCAGCCCGGCAGAATCGCAATACGGCTATATCCAGCGCCTCGCCGTGCACCCCAGCGCTCAGCGCAACGGCTATGCGCGAAAGTTGGTGCTTGATGCGATGCACTGGTTAGGTTCTCGGGGTATGCAACATGCGTTGGTCAACACAGATTCCACCAATGAAGCAGCCCTCTCGCTCTATGACTCCCTGGGTTTTGCGCCCATGACTTATTCGCTTTACGTACTCGAGCGCGCATGCACCGACTAAGACCGCTCGTTGTTTCCTGTGTGCTCATGTGCCTTGGCGCTCTCATGCTCCCGCAAGGCACGTATGCCGCATCGGCTCCTGTTACACAAATTTCCATTGGACTTACGCAACAGAGTTTTACTGTTCTCGATAATGCCACAATGCGTTTTGTTATTGCTATTGCCGAAAATGGCCAGCCAATCACTCCGCAAGACAATGTTGATCTTGATGTTGTTCTGTCGAAACGCATCGCGACGCGTGAAGCATTCCGTGAGATCACAGAAGGAAACGTTGTTCCCGAACCACTCGATGGCGTTCGACTTAACACGTTGAGCATCACGCGAAATTCAGCCGGTCGATTCATTGTGGAGTTGCCCACCACCACGAAAACATCAGCAACAGCTGGGTTATATCTGAATCAATCAGGTGTGTATCCACTCACATTTACCGTGTATGCCAGCAACGAAGTACGTGCCACAACCACAACTTTCATTCATCATTTTTCTACAAGTGATGCAAATGTGCTGACACCACAAGATCGCCTTGGTGTGCTTCCCGTTGTTACCGTTTCTGCCCCGCCAAGTGCGACACCAACAGGCAGCACCATACTCAGCACCGAGGCTCGCACTGTTCTCAAAAAATTTTCCGATGCTTTTTCTGGTATCGGCCAAGGTTCACTTCTCGTACTTCAGCCAGATTTACTTCAAGCGCTAGCACTCTCAGAAACCACCGAAGACAAACTTCTTCTTGATGACATTCGAGACTTGCTTGAAATCCATACTTTGAGTGCGACAACACCGGTGCCTTATAACCCCAGCGCCATTGCTCAAAGTGGCCTCCAAGAACTTTTTGCCCGTCAGCTCACTGCAGGTGAAGATGCCACTACCGCGCTCATGCAAAAAAGTCCTTCGCGCGATGCTGCCGTTCTTATAGACCCACTCACTGCAGCAGGGGCAACCTTGTTGCGCGACTTAGGCACGAGGCAAGTAATACTCACGCCGAGCGCTCAAAAATCGTTTGATGCACCACTCGACTCGGCAGTGGCGTATCTCGCCAAGCTCCCCGATGGCGGCTCGCTGTCGATCTATGGCACCGACCCGCAATATGCACGCGTCATGGAAAATGACTCACTCACACCTTTGGAGCGTGCCACACGCATATCGGCCGAGCTCATCGTTCAGCGCGAGGAACTGTCATTCGCCACCCAACAGGCCCAACAACGTCAAGTTCTTCTCAGTTCGTCCACGGGAGAAATAATGAACGTCGCCGTGATGCGTCAACTATTTCGCATCATTAATTCCAGCCCCGTTCTTGCATTTAATTCCCAACCAACGCTTCCTTCTGCACCCGCTTCAAGCCAGCCAATTACTTTGCGCCAAGGTGAAGACACCTCTCTAGACGGCCTCAAAGCCACTTTCGACAAACTTTTACCGCGCATCACCAACACTTCATCAATGCTCTTGCCAACCGACCCGCGCATTGGCATATGGAATACATTGACCGCTTACTCCGCAGCACGCACTGCAACGCCAGCGCAGAGCGCGGCGTACATCGATGCCATTTCCTCATCTATTTCCGATCTACGTGCCGCGGTGAGTTTGCCGAAATCAGCCAATTTCACCTTGAGTGGCCATAACAGCGAAATTCAGCTTCAAGTAAAAAACTCCAGTGCCTCGGCCTTGAAAGTGCTCCTGCGCTATCGCAGTGCGAAGCTCACTTTCCCCCAGAATTCACAGGTCATTGAGCTGCCTGCCAATTCCAGCACCAACGTTGCGGTGAAAGTGGTGGCACGAAGCAACGGCAGGTTCCCGGTGTACTTCCAACTTTTTACTCCGCGTGGCAATAACCCACTCACAGAGGAGTTGAAGGTCACCGCTCGCGTCAGCGCCCTTGCGGGTCTTGGTCTTGTGGTCAGTGCAACCGCCATTATTGTTTTACTCACATGGTGGGCGCACAACTGGCGTTCACGGCGCCGGCGTACTCTTTCAGCACTTGTCGCCCCAGAATAAGGCACTACGGTAGAAGCATTATGACTATTCGCATTGTTACCGACAGCGCTTGTGACCTCCCACAGCATCTCATTGCACAACACAAAATTGTTGTTGTTCCCCTCACTATTCGCTTCGGCGAAACCGACTACATCGATGGTGAAGACTTCACTCCAAAGGAATTTTGGGCAAAGTGCACGGCGTCTCCAGTCCTTCCTGAAACTGCCGCCCCCTCTCCTGGCCAGTTTGAGGCTGCCTACCGCCGCCTCCAAAGCGAAGGCGCAACGGGTGTGCTCGTGGTCTCGCTGTCATCTGGCGTATCGGCCACAATGCAAAGCGCTGAAATTGCAGCCCGCCTCGTGGGCGAAGACACCGCAAACCCCTTTTCGGTACAGGTAGTCGATTCGCGCAGTGTGTCAATGGGTCAAGGCATCATTGCAACATCTTGTGCAGTCAAGGCCGAACAAGGTGCAAGCCTCAGTGAAGTTGCCGCACTCGCCACCGCACTCAGCCATCGCGTGCATGTATACGGTGCGCTCGACACCCTGGAGAACCTGAAAAAAGGTGGTCGTATTGGCGGTGTGAAGGGAATGTTGGCATCAGCACTGTCCATCAAGCCCATTATCGATGTACGAGGTGGCAAAGTAGAAGAGGGTGGCCGCCAGCGCACGCGCTCGAAGGCTCTTGCATTCCTGTTGGAAAAAGTGAAAGAGCATGGAAGCATCACCAACCTCGCCGTCTTGCAAGCCGACTGCGATGACACCGATGCATTCCTCGCGTCGCTGCGTGCCATCTACTCAGGCAGTATTGAAGTCGGCGAAATCGGTGCGGTCATCGGCGCACATGCCGGTCGCGGCACAATGGGTGTTGCATTTTTCGACGCTGAATAAAAACGCTTCTCACCATCGCATTGCCTCAATCGTGCAACGCTGCGCAACTAGCGTGATGCACAGCAATGTCTTCTTCACTTGTACCCAACACGCTTATTGGTGCGCGCTATCGATTGGTGCGTCGCATTGGTCAAGGCGGCATGGCGGAAGTGTGGTTGGCAAAAGATACCTCACTCGACCGTGACGTAGCTGTCAAAGTAATGCGCGCGCATCACGATGACGACCACGTAGGCAATGAACGTTTTCGCCGCGAAGCAAAAGCGTCAGCGGCATTAAGTTCACCCAACATAGTGACGGTGTACGACGTAGTAGAAGATGCTGGTCGTCAAGCCGTTGTCATGGAATACATCAACGGACAAAGTCTGCGCGAACTCCTTGACAAAGTGCATCGCATTAGCCCTGGTCTCACTGTTCATATTGGCATGGCAGTGGCAACTGCATTAGACGCGGCACACGCAAAAGATCTTGTTCACCGCGACATTAAGCCAGCAAACATTCTCATCACCCCCGCTGGTCGCGTGCTGCTCACCGACTTTGGAATTGCAAAAACTTTAAGCGGCAGCGAATCGGATCTCACCAACGACAACATCATGATGGGTACTGCAAAGTACTTATCGCCCGAACAAGTAAGTGGTAAAAAGCTAGACGGGCGTGCAGATTTGTACTCACTTGGCCTCGTGCTCTACGAATGCCTAGCAGGCCGAGTGCCATTCGTTGGCGGTACCGATGTAGAAACCGCACTTGCTCGTGTGCAAGGTGATGCACCCGACATTTTAAAAATTCGCCCCACTCTGCAACCACTGGTAGCAAACATCATTCATCAAATGTTGGCCCGTGACCCAGAGCAGCGACAGCCCTCTGGCGAAGCAGTACGAGCGGCGTTGTATCACGCCCGCGAAGTTGGCTTAGATGGAACGCCAACGGGTTTAACACCACCGTATGGCAACACCCTGCCCACGAGTGCGCGAGACATATTGCGTGACCCTACGCCGGCAACAACTACCGCAGCAGTTATTCCTGGTGATCCGGTTATCAGCAAGCCCACTACGCGTACCGAGTCTTCTCGCAGTGCAAGTTCGTCGCGCCCAGTGAACAAGGCTTTGGAAAAACGTGCCCACCGCATCACGCCAACGTCAATGTTGGCTGCGGCAGTGGTCATTGGTGCTGTGCTCGCTGGCTTCGTATTGTGGCGCAGCGTGTCGTCACCTTCCACAACACCCGCTGCAAGTGCGTCCACCACACCCGTTGCAACGGGGCCGGTCAACATCGTCAGTGTAAGTAGTTACGACCCCGATGGCGATGACAACGTTGAAAACGATGACCAGCTCCCCAATTTGCGTGATGGCAAGTCGGGAACTCAGTGGCGTACCGTGTGCTACGGCAACGATCACTTTGGAAGTAAAAACGGCGTGGGGTTCGTTGCCGAATTGTCGGGTCGCAGTACAGGAACACTGTCTGTCGATTTCGGTTATGCCCCCTGGGAGATCGATGTTTACGGTTATTCCGACACTAAGCCGGGCACGCTTGCGGGTTGGGGGCCTGCGCTTGCTGGCTCTGCAGGCGACAACCCCGGGGAAACCACTTTCAATATCTCACAGCCTTCGCAGTTCGTCCTTGTGTACCTACGTTCAGCAGCACGCAGCCCGCAGTGTTCCACCACAAACCCATTTCAAGGTGTCATCAACGACATCAGCTTTGTTTCAGCGTCCGCACCGTAATAATGGTCTGTGGCTAGCCTTCCCGTATGGAAACTGAGCGCCTCCTTGAACGCGCCCAGTCGGGTGATGTTTCAGCAGTCGACCAGTTGTTGCGTGTGCACTACGGCGCCGTTCACTCGGTATGTCATCGCATGTTGCTCAGCCGAGAAAGCGCCGATGACGCCGTACAAAATGCTCTCATTGCCATTGTCAAAGGCCTTCCTCGTTTCGACGGGAAAGCTGCCCTCTCCACTTGGATCTACCGCATTGCAACAAATTCAGCGATAGATGAAATTCGACGTGTTCGCCGCCATGGTGGAACCGTTCCATTAAATGACACTGCAAGTGCCCACACATTGGCGAGTGAACATGCCGTCGACCCCACCGCTCTTCTTGCTGAACACCTTGTTGACTCATCACGAGTTGCCCAAGCCTTAGGCACTTTGCCCGAAGAATTTCGTGCTGTGGTGGTCTTGCGCTACATCTCGGACCTCGATTATGCCGATATTGCGGCTGTGCTTGAGGTTCCAGTTGGCACCGTCAGGTCGCGCTTGGCCAGGGGGAAAAAGCTTCTTGCCGAGAAATTGGCCGACCCGACAACACTTTCCCCTCCAGACGAACCAAACTTAGGTACCCCGTCGTCTCCGCCTACGGATTCATCATCATGACCACACCTTCTCTTGACCCCACCGACAATGGCCCGCTCGAGGCTGCGTTGCGTCATTTAGGCACCACCCCCGACCCTGCCGTACGCGATGAACACATTGCCGTTGCCTTAGGCCACATTGCAAGCACAGAGACCAACGAACCCAGCAATGTGGTTTCGCTCGCGTCGCGGCGCCCGAATCGCGTTTTTATGGCGCTCAGTGCCGTGGCTGCCGTTGGGCTTTTTGCATTAGGGCTTGGCCTCGGAAACCGCGACAGTAATTCGCCCGCCGAAGTTTCCTTAGTAAAAAATGCCGCACCTACCGAAACCGTTAACTCCCGCGCATGTGTGAATACAGAAGTTTCCACCACCGACACCTTCCTTATTGCGGGTAGCCCACCTGCGCTCGTTGCCAAAGAAGTACGTAATGGCGTTCCCACTCTCACCGTGTACAACGCCATCACTTGCGACATCTTGTGGCAAGTACCGGCCAAATAGCTGTTCCCGAAGAGAAACACCTTTAGCCATTAGGCTGAATACGTGCTCTCTAACCCATTCACCGACCCCGATTGGGCGCGCAACACCGTTGCCTTCATCGATAAGTGGGTGGGCTTTGTTCGCGACCGCACTACCCGCCCGGTTATCACTGTGGTGCGTGGCATTGTTTATGGCTTTTTAGTTGTCACTGGCGTCGTCATCATGATCGTTCTCTTTGCCATTGGCGCAACACGGGCACTGCAGGCCGCGCTCGACACTGCCTTTTCACGTACGACAGCCGTATGGTCTTCCTATCTCATTTTGGGCAGTCTTTTTTTACTTATTGGTTTACTCGTTGCACGAAAGCAGCATCGTAAAACTGACGAACTCAATTCCTAACTCTCACTCATTCTTTGGAGACTCTTATGGCAACACATCATCACGTACTCATCATTGGCTCTGGGCCTGCTGGTCTCACCGCAGCTATTTACGCCGCTCGTGCCAACCTCAACCCATTCATCATTGAAGGCGAGCCATCTTCCACAACCGACCAGCCCGGTGGTCAACTCATGCTCACCACTGAAGTAGAAAACTTTCCTGGTTTCCCAGAGGGCATTATGGGCCCAGAGCTCATGGGTCGTTTTCGTGAACAAGCAGCACGCTTTGGCGCATCGTTTCTCACCGACAAAGTAACGCGTGTCGATTTTTCTGCACGCCCTTTTCGCGCATGGACACGCGATCAAGAATTCACCGCCGACTCCATCATCGTAAGTACAGGTGCGCAGTCGTTGATGTTGGGTCTTCCCAATGAAAATTCGCTCGTTGGTCATGGTGTTTCTACATGTGCAACATGCGACGGGTTCTTTTTCCGTGGCAAAGAAATTGTTGTTGTTGGCGGTGGCGACAGCGCAGTAGAAGAAGCCACCTTCCTCACAAAGTTCGCATCAAAAGTCACCATCGTGCATCGCCGTTCCGAATTGCGTGCATCAAAAATTATGCGTGATCGTGCGGAAAACAATGAGCGCATTGAGTTCAAATGGAATAGCGCAGTTGTTGAACTGCAAGGCACCGACATGCTTGAAGGCATCGTGCTTGAAGACACGGTGACCGGCGAGCGTTCCCAAATGAATGTGTCTGGACTCTTCATTGCCATTGGCCATAAGCCAAATACTGGGCTTTTCACAGGCATTCTTGACATGGAAGAAAATGGGTACCTTGTTACCCGCCCTGGGTCGTCATACACCAATATTCCTGGGGTTTTTGCCTGTGGTGATGTTCAAGACCACACCTACCGACAAGCAATTACCGCTGCAGGGTCGGGCTGCATGGCAGCCATCGATTGTGAGCGCTGGCTCGAGTCAGAGCACGCTTCTCTCGCCTAGACTTCACTAACGAGAAGAAAAAAGGAGCCCCCATGGCAGACGGCATTGTTACTCTCACCAGTTCTACATTCGACGAAACAGTAAATGGTTCAAGCAAACCAATTCTTGT
>CAIOHI010000020.1 GCA_903858075.1 uncultured Actinomycetes bacterium | reverse complement strand
GTGAAAATGCGTGGTGAAGGTGAAAGCGCTTCATTGCCGTAGGTACTGCGAATGGTGTCGCGCACTTCGCCCATTGCGTCGGCACTCAAAGTAACCGAGTCGGTACGCATGTAAGTGATGAATCCGTTTTCATACAAGCTCTGAGCAATGCTCATGACCTGGCGACCAGAGAGGCGCAGCTTGCGGCCAGCTTCTTGCTGCAAGGTACTCGTCATGAACGGTGCTTTAGAAGAGGAGCGGTAGGGCTTGTCTTCCACGCTGGTGACGGTGAGTGACTTGCCGGTGAGGCCAGCAAGAAGTTCTTGACCTTGTTTTTCGGTGACAACAACAACGTCACCTTTCACAGCACCGTTGCTGTCGAAGTCTTTACCTGTTGCAATGCGTAGTGAGTTCAATGCAACGAGGCGTGCAGTGAATTGCGGTGCGGTATCGGCAAGTGCGTCGATATCGAAATAGACAGCAGAGTTGAATGCAATGCGTTCGCGTTCACGTTCCACAATGAGGCGCAACGCTGGGCTTTGCACACGACCAGCCGAGAGACCACGGTTCACACGGCGCCATAAAACGGGCGAAAGTTCATACCCATATAAACGGTCGAGAACGCGGCGGGTTTCTGCGGCGTCGACCAGGTGGCGGTCGATCTTGCGGGGGTGGGCAACGGCGTGCTCAATGGCTGACCGGGTAATTTCGTGGAACACCATGCGGTGGCATTCCACCTTGGGCTTGAGGTATTCCTCGAGGTGGGCAGAGATGGCCTCCCCCTCGCGGTCTTCGTCGGTTGCGAGATACACAACCGTGGCGTTCTTCAGATCGGCCTTCAGATCTTTCACAATTTGCTTGCCGCGCTCGGTGAGTTCGTAGGCAGCCTTGAAATGGTTGTCTACATCGACCGCTAACCCCTTGCTGGGGAGGTCGGCAATGTGGCCCACAGAGGCTCGAACGATGTACTCGCTTCCGAGGAACTGAGAGATGGTTTTGGCCTTGGCAGGCGATTCGACGATGACGAGTGGTTTTCCCATATGGTCTGTATCTGCTAGGTCAATTCTGAGGCGTTGTCAAGCCATAGGGATAAAACCCTTATACAGCAGGGCTTTCAAAATCGCGCTGATGACCCTCTACGTCAATCTTGGGCAGGATGCGGTCGAGCCATTTCGGAATCCACCAGTTGCGGGACCCGAGTAATTCCATGGTGGCTGGCACGAGGACCATGCGCACAATTGTGGCGTCGATGAAGACGGCAAAAGCCATGCCTAAACCGAAGAGTTTGAGCTGGCGATCATCACCCAAAACGAAGGCAGCAAAGACGCACACCATGATGAGTGCAGCTGCCGTAATGACTCGGGCGGTGGCGGCAAGGCCGTCGGCCACAGCTGAGGCGTTGTCGCCAGTGCGGTCGTATTCCTCTTTTATACGTGAGAGCAAAAACACCTCGTAATCCATTGATAATCCAAAGACAATCGCGAAAAGCATCATCGGCGCCCACGATTCGACGGGTCCCGCTTTATCGACCCCAATGAGGTCTTTGCCCCAGCCCCACTGGAAGACAGCCACAATGAGTCCATATGCCGCACCGATGGACAGAAGGTTCATGATGACGGCTTTCAAGGGAACGAGGAGGCTGCGGAAAACAGCCATTAATAAGAGGAATGACAAAATGAGAACCGCGCCAATGAGATACGGCAAGCGGCCACCGATGTAGTCGGCAAAGTCAACGCTGGCGGCAGTGAACCCGCCCACTTTTGCGGTGATACCGGTAGCCGGAATGACTTCATCGCGCAGCGTGTGAACAAGTTGGGTGGTCTCTTTTTCTTGCGGCGCACTCTTCGGGTAAACCACCACGAGAGCGAGTGGTTGGCCATCAATTTCCGTTGATGGGCCAGTTGCGCTGAGCGGGCTTGGGGTAGCAAAGGCAACGTTGTTTGCCTGCGAGAGAGTGCCAGCGAACGCCAAGAGTTTTTCTGGTGAAGCAGCGGTGTCGCCTTGAACTGTGACGAAAAGTGGGCCGTTGACGCCGGGGCCAAAACCTTCAGCGAGAAGGTCGTAGGCCTGACGCACTGTTGTTTCTTCTGGTTGGTTGCCGGTGTCGCCAAAGCCGAGACGAATGCTAAAGAGCGGAATAGAGAGAAGTACCAAAACACTTGCTGAAGAAATGAGTGCGGTCCATGGGCGGCGCTGAACGAAACGACTCCAACGGAACCAGAACGTGAGCTCGCGAGCTTTAGCAACACGCACGGGAATAGGTGTGCGTAGCGAACGAAATACGAAGCTCAACGCAGTGACAGCTACCGCACCAACAAGACCGAGCAAGAGGACGGGCAGCGAGTGGAAGATAATTGCAGCGAGTGCAGAGAGCACCAGCACAATGAGTGCAGCAATAGCAGCACGTGTAGTTACATCGATGCGATGTTTCACCATGCCAAGCAGTGCCGGGAGCAAAGTAACCGATGCAAGCATCATTACAAGAACGCCAATAGCTGCGCCTGTTGCAAGACCACGTACGAACGACAAGCCCATGATGTACAAGCCGAGTAGTGAAATCATCACGGTAACACCGGCAAAAAGAACTGCTCTGCCGCTTGTATCAACTGCGTCTACTACAGCTTCTTCCACAGACATCCCTGCCTGTAAGCCTTCTCGGTATCGGGTAACAATGAAGAGCGCGTAGTCAATACCGACGCCAAGGCCCACCATTCCCACCATCGAAGTGGTGAAGTCGGGCATCAATGTTGCATGACTCAAAATAGTGACGGTGCTAATTGCAATTCCTAATCCAAGCAGCGCAGTACCAATAGGCAAGCCCATGGCGAGTACCGAGCCAAAAGCAAGAACGAGAATAACAATGGCTGCAAGAATGCCGAGCGCTTCACTTTCTGGCACAGTGAACTTGACAAAAATTTCACCGCCGTATTCCACCTGCACACCACTGACCTTGTTCAGAGTGGTGTCACCAATTTTTTGCACCTCGTCGGCAAAGGTAATTCCTTCTGCTTCGCTTCTATTGCTGATGTCTAAACGAGCAAATGCAATTTTTCCCGACTGGCTTACCTGCTGAGGATTGTCGTAGGGGCTCATCGTGTCGACGCCTTCAATGGTGCCCACTTCAGCGAGAAACGATGTCATAGCTTCTTTCAAGCCTGATGCATTGAGACCCTCGTCGCTTTTAAAGACCACCGAAGCGGAGAAGCCGGCTTTGTTGGGGTTGGCCTTTTCGAGGAGCTCTTGCACTTCTCGTGACTCACTTTTTGGCAAAACGAAATCGGTGCGGAAGTTGCCCTTCATTGCACCAGAGGCAACAGCGACTATGAAAAAGAGGGGAATCCAGATTCCGAATACAACAATGCGGCGTCGGCGAACGCAAAACCGGGCGAGTGAACTCAACATGGGGTGCCTTTCGAACAAGATCTCGGCACAGGTTATAAGATTAGGCATTAGCGTTTGTACTAATGCACGAAGAAAACGCACATGCGTGGCGAGTGAAGCGCCTTGACCGAGGGTGGAGCACACTTTTGGCGCACGATGGCAGCGAAATGCGCGTGCGAAACATTGGTGCAGAAGTTGCGGTGGGCGACTATGTGACCATTGACACAAATGAAGAGCGCGTGAGCGAAGTGTTGCTGCGCAAGTCGGCCATTATTCGCAGGGCATCATTTGAAGGTGCTCGTGCAACGTCGCATGTAGTTGCAGCAAACATCGACACGGTGTTTTTGTTGCACGCAGCACCATCTGGGGTGAACCCGCGCCGATTAGAGCGAGAACTCATTTTGGCCTTCGACAGTGGGGCAACACCTGTTGTTTTGCTGACTAAATCAGATGTGGTTGAAGCAGAAACCATTACCGCACTCACCGAAGTAGTGCGCGAAGTTGCTCCCGATGTAGCAGTGCACGGGCTGAGCTCTCGACAACAAGAAACTTTGGAAGTTCTTCGTCAGTACACAAGCAACAACGAAACCATTGTGCTCTTAGGTGCTAGTGGAGTGGGTAAGTCGACCTTGGTCAATGCACTTGTTGGTGCACGCGTTCAAAATGTGGGCGAAGTGCGCGAAGGCGACCAGCGTGGGCGACACACCACGGTTGCTGCAGACCTTGTGGAAATTCCCAGTGGTGGATGGCTCATAGATACACCTGGCTTACGTGCATTGAGTTTGTGGACGAGTGGTCATGGAATAGAAAAAGCTTTTGCCGATGTATTCGCGTTGTCAGAGAAGTGTCGATTTCGCGATTGCAAACACGAAGATGAACCAGAGTGTGCTGTGCAAAATGCAATTAATGGAAACACGCTTTCGCCGTTACGCCTCAGCAGCATGAAACGTCTCATTGCAGAAGAAGTTGCATTGGAAGACGAGCAACGCGAGCGGGAAAAAGCAAGCGATAAGCGCGGTTTTCGCAAGCCCAAACCTCAATAAAGGGTCATTACCTTGCACGTCATAGACGACGTACTACCGTTAAGGAATGCCCCAAACCCTTGTTGTGCTCGCTGCTGGTATGGGTTCGCGTTATGGCGGCCTGAAGCAAATTGACCCCATGGGCCCAACGGGTGAAACCATTCTCGACTACTCAGTGTTCGATGCGTTGCGAGCAGGGTTTAGCAAAGTTGTGTTCATTATTCGCCCCGATTTCGAGGCCGACTTTCGTAACAATGTCTCGTCCAAGTTTGAGCATCTTGTAGATGTGCAATATGCATTTCAAACACTCGACAAATTACCGGGCGGCTGGAGCATCCCCGCAGGTCGTGAAAAGCCTTGGGGAACAACACACGCCATTTTGTGTGCGGC
>CAIOHI010000019.1 GCA_903858075.1 uncultured Actinomycetes bacterium | reverse complement strand
GTTGCACAAAACGGAAAAATTCTGGGTGTTTATCGCAAACAACTTTTGCCGAACTACAGCGTGTTCGATGAAGAACGCTATTTCACTCCTGGCCCCAGCATCCAAGATATTTTCACGTGCGACGGGATTCCATTTGCAGTATCTATTTGCGAAGACCTGTGGGTAGGCGATCCAACAGAGCAGCAAGCACAACAAGGTGCAAAGTTGTGCATCAGCATCAATGGCTCACCATTTCACCGCAACAAACCAACTCAGCGAGACGAATTAGTTTCGAGCCGTGCCCGAAATAATGGAGTCGTGGTTGCGTATGTAAATCAAATCGGTGGACAAGACGAGCTGGTTTTTGATGGAGGGTCGTTAGTGGCCGATGCGCACGGAGTCATTCAAGCTCGTGCTGCCACTTTTTCCGAAGATCTTTTGGTATGTGACGTCAGTGCGCTAGGTGATGTTGTGTTTGTTTCGGCACAACATGAAGCAGAGTCTCCAAATTCTGAATTAGAACGTGTGCATGCGGCATTAGTGCTTGGTACACGCGACTACGTACAAAAGAATGGCTTTACCGATGTTGTCATCGGTTTGTCTGGCGGCATCGATTCAGCGCTCGTAGCTGCAATAGCCGTTGAAGCCCTAGGTGCTGAACACGTGCACGGTGTGTCAATGCCATCGCGATATTCAAGCGATGGTTCGAAAGATGATGCATTTGAACTTGCACAGAACTTGAATATTCAATGTCAGTCAGTTCCTATTGAGCCAGCTTTTGCAGCGTACTTGTCGATGCTTAAAGAAAGTTTTGCCGGCAAAGCCGAAGATCTCACGGAAGAAAATTTACAAAGTCGTGTGCGTGGAATGATTCTCATGGCATTGTCGAACAAGCATGGGTGGATGGTGTTGACCACTGGAAATAAAAGTGAACTTGCTGTGGGCTATTTCACGTTGTATGGCGACTCGGTTGGTGGCTTTGCAATTATCAAAGACGTTCTCAAAACCACGGTATATGAACTCTGTGAATGGGTAAACGAACGCGCAGGTAAGTCACTTATACCTCGTGCCATTATCGACAAAGCGCCATCGGCAGAGTTGCGACCAGACCAGCGCGACGATCAGTCGCTTCCTGCGTACGAGGTTCTCGATGCAATTTTGGAAATGTATGTTGAGTTCGATCTCACGGCAAGTGACATCATTGCGCGAGGCTACGACGAAGTGCTGGTACGTCGCATTGCGCGACTCGTTGACATGAATGAGTACAAGAGGCGGCAGTGCCCGCCAGGAGTGCGAGTGAGCACAAAGGCTTTTGGCAAAGATCGACGATTGCCTATTACCAACCGATACGCCGGCTAGACCGAGTAACTAATACTTCTCAGCAACTTTTGCGTGCAGAGAAACGAGAAGAACTGTTCCTAATGCAAGAAGCCCGGCGCCAATAGCAGCAGGGGGTATGCCGTGCTGGTCGTATAAGCGTGTTGCGGCAATTGACACTGCGGCGCGACCCAATGTTCCTGCACCAATGAGTAACCCCATGCCGCGACCACGTTTGCCAGGTACAAGTTGAGCACCAAGTGGGAGCAAACTGACAACAGCAAATTCAAAACCCATGAGCACCACTAATAGGCCGATGAGACCAGTGACGATGTTCTGACTTGCGAGTGCAATGAGAAGCGCTGCTGGCACCATGAGTAAGGCACCTATGGCAACACTTTTTTCCTTGCCGAGCGCATCGGTGTACTTCGCACTCGATGTTGATGCCAAAAATTCGACGGCACCGAGAGAAAAGCCAACTATTGCAATATTTGCAGCAGAATATCCAAAGGTGTCTTCTAGCCACGGGCCAAAAGTGACAAATATGCATTGGCTTGCACCCATCAGAGTGAAGCAGGAGGCAATGGCATACCAACTTCCACGACGCATGACGCCATGTTCAAGATGTATTTCGAGGTCGTCATTGTGTTCGTGAATGGCATCATCGGCGGCGGGGAGTCGATTACTGACGATGAGTCCCAAAATGAGTACAGCAATGGCTCCGGTTGCATAAGCAACGCGCCAGTTGGTGACCGCGGTAATGAGCCCCATTGTTGTGACGCCCAACAAAAGGCCAAGGGCCCACGATGTTTCTGTGTACCCAACAACCTTGCTGCGTCGATTCCACGGAACGTGGTCGGCAACCCAAGCACCAAGGGCAACATCAAAGGCCACCTTGGAAGCAGCAAGAACAATAATGCCCAAGGTAAAAACGGCAAGGTGGGGTGCACTTGCAGTGATGAGTGTTCCTAGGGCAACACCAAAAAGACCGAGTCGCAAAGCGCGACGACGTGTCATTGCATCAACACGATGCCCAATGAGTGGCGATGCCAAACCAGTGAGCTCGGCAATGGTCAATGCGATTCCCATTTGCGCAATGGAAACGTCGAAGCCGCGGGCAATGATTGCTAAAAATGGTGGAGCGAAGCGATAACAGGCATTAGTGCTTGTTCGCGCAATGGTGAGCAATGTGACATGTTGACGCACTGAGGGCGAATACGAATCGTCGAATCGCATGCGATTTATAGCGTGTCGCTAGTGGTGGTGTTGCGCAAAATATTGACGGAGTCCGACACTTCAATGCGCCCGTCAAGATTTAAGGTGAACCAACATCCTTCAAGGTTGCGGTGATTGCGTTGATCGGGGTAGCCAAGTGTGCGGCGCATGACACGAATGATGCCACTATGGGTGACCACGAGCCCCATTGCCCCGGGGTGGTCGCGCGCAATATCGAATAGCGCGCTACTGACACGAGCAAAAACTTCATGATCTGGTTCGTAACCAGGGGGACGCATGTCGTGTTCTACGTAGCCAGGAAACTTTTTGTCGATTTCTCGACGAGTGAGGCCCTGCCAAGGGCCAACGTTGATTTCTCGTAAGCCTGGATGTGGGGGGAGCACGCTGAGGCCCATTTCTTCGGCAATGAGGTTGGCGGTTTCGCTTGCTCGTAAGAGATCGCTAGAAACGATGAGGTCAAAGACACCGAGGCGGCGAGCCGCATTACGTGCTTGTTTGCGACCTTCTGGCGAGAGCGGCGAATCGGCATGCCCCTGCATTTTCCCAAGTGCATTCCATTCGGATTGCCCGTGACGAACGAGCAAAAGGCGAGCGGGAGCTGTTTCAGGCACGACTTGCAGGTTATTGGCTGAAAGGGCAACAGATTTCATTCTGTACGCTCTCATTGATGGCAACTTTGCGACTTTTTGCATCGGCTCGAGAGGCTGCTGGGTGCGGGAGCGATACTTTTCCTGAAAAATCGGTCGGCGCTCTCCTCGATGCGGCCATTGGGCGCTACGGAACCCCATTTGCCGAGGTACTTCCAACATGTCGAGTGTGGCTCAATGGAGAAGAAGCAGATCGAGAGACGGCGCTGCAAGACAGTGACGAAGTGGCTGTCCTTCCTCCGGTTTCCGGTGGGCTCTAGAGTACGCGTATCGCAACTTTTTCGAGATCTAGGTTTTTGACGCAATGAATCCCGCATCGCTGACACTTCAAGAACTGCGCTCGCGGCGCACTGAACTTCAAAATGAAGAAGACGCAGTGTCATTTGTGCGACGCCTTGCTCAAGGTCGACTCGATGTGGTGCGTGAAGAGAAACAAAAACGCGGAGCAGGAAAGTCTCTCGATGCCCGACCAGAACAGTTGGCAGCAGTATTTGGTCAGCAACAAGGTGGGGGCTCTGCGCGTCCGCCACGAGATACTGAAGTTCCCGCGCATCACCCACGCTTAGCGGAACTCACCACACTGTGCGATACCTTCCATTTTGCCGACTTTGCAGAACTCTCATTGGGAGAACTCGATGCGCTCATTGTCGCACTGGAAGCTTTTGAAATGGTGCAGTCAACAGATCGCAAATCACTCTTTGGACAAATTGATGAATTGAGTTCGGAACTTGTGGCTCGTTATAAAAATGGCGGGGCCAATATCAATTCTTTGTTGGAATAATGGACCAACGTCTCTTTGAACTTGGCGAATTCATTCGGGTTCGTCGCGAAGCTGCTCAGCAGTCCATACGAGACCTATCGCGCATTGCTGGAATTTCTAACCCGTACTTGTCGCAAATTGAGCGAGGCTTGCGCAAGCCTTCAGCCGATATTTTGCAGCAGATCGCCAAGGCGTTGCAGATTTCAGCAGAAACTTTGTACGTTCAGGCCGGCATTTTGGACGGTGACGTAGAGCGCTTTTCCGAGAACAAGTCACAGGCCACAGCCGACTCTGTGGAAGCAGCAATTCACGGTGATGCTCAACTCTCGGCGGTACAAAAAGAGACCCTTTTAAGCGTCTATCGGTCATACGTAAATCCGACGATAGGTTGACCTTCCCATGAAGCGCGTTGCAGTGATCTCGATGCACACATCACCCTTGGCCCAGCCAGGCGTTGGCGATGGTGGTGGCATGAACGTTTACGTGCGCGAACTTGTGTCGGCACTTGCCCATGCTGGTTTAGATTGCACCACTTACACACGTGCCTGGCAAGAAGGTCTTCCTGAAGTCATCAATGTTGAACCCAATCATCGGGTGGTGCACATTCCTGCCGGAAATTTTGATGTGCCCAAGAATGAGTTGCTCTCGGTTGTCGATGAATTCACAGAAAATGTGCGTGCGCATATTGTGGCTTCCGGAGGCGTTGATGTGTTGCATGCCAATTACTGGTTGTCGGGTTTATCGGCGCACCAACTCAAACATGAATTGGATCTTCCTTTAGTTACTACTTTTCATACCCTCGCGCGCGTGAAAGCTCAAGGTGGCGATTTCGAATCAGATATTCGCGAGAAAAGTGAGTCAGACATCATTGGTTGCGCAGATGCAATTTGTGTTTCCTGCACCGAAGAAGAACGTCAATTCATCGAGTTGTATGGCAACCCACCCGGAACATTAGAAATTGTTGCGCCAGGTGTGGAGCATGCATTTTTCGCGCCGGGTGAAAAACGTGGTGCGCGACATGCATTGGGTATTGCGTTCGATGTTCCGGTCCTCCTCTTCGTTGGCCGCATTCAACCGTTGAAAGGTCTTGATGTTGCCGTTCAGGCACTTGCACAGTTGCACGCAAAAAATGCGCAACTCATTGTCGTGGGTGGTGCCAGTGGCAACGAAGGAAACGACGAATTAGAAAAGGTCATGCATCTCGCTCGCAGTCTTGGCGTACACAACAACATTCGCTTTGTTGAACCACAAGCACACCACATGTTGTCTACGTATTATCGAGCTGCCGACGTAGTGGTTGTGCCAAGTCGTAGCGAGAGTTTTGGCTTGGTGGCACTTGAAGCAGCCGCATGTGGCATTCCCGTTGTGGCAAGTGCAGTGGGCGGACTCCTCACCATCATTGACGATGGAGAAACTGGTTATCTGGTTCCCCGTCGTGACCCCGCGTTATTTGCAGAACATATTGATGAGCTGTTGGCGCATCCCACTATGGCTCTTGCAATGGGAGCAAAGGCAGCTGCAAAAGCTCGCGATTACACCTGGAGCTTCGCCGCTGCGCGCTTACGTCGCGTTTACGCAGACGTTTCCACACGTGATCGTGTGGAGTGTCGGTAACGCCACATGAGCGAGCTCTTTTCCGAGCCCGATATAGGCGTCATTGCTCGCCACATCGATGAGTGGCTTGCCGTGTATCAGCGAAATCATGATGCTGTTGTCGATGCGAGGCGAGACCCCGAAGCACCACGACGATGGTTTATCAGAATGCATGGCGAAGAAAAAGAATTCACCACAATTTGGCTCACATTGGGTCAGCGAACATTGCGTTACGAGACCTATGTAATGCCGGCACCTGAAGAAAATGCCGAGCAGTTATACGAACAAGCATTGCGGAGAAATGCAAAACTCACAGGAGCACATTTCTCTATTGGCGTAGAGGATGCTCTCTTTCTGCGTGGAGAACTTCCGCTTTCGGTTTTGAGTGAAAACGAAATTGACCGAGTCATCGGTACTTTGTTTGCGGCAGTTGAAACTCATTTCCCAGTTCTCATCCGAATTGGTTTTGCCTCGCATTTTGCAGAGTAACGTCAGTGATGTGGAACAAGCATCACTCACCATCCTTGGCGGCGGAAACATGGGAGCCGCGTTGGCTCACGGGCTATTGCGTGCGGGTCTTGCTCCAAGCATGCTCACCATTGTTGAGTTGTCGTCAGATCAGAGAAAAACGCTCAGTGCAACTTTTCCTGGTGTTCATATAGAAGAGTTCGTACAGAAATGTAGTGCAGCAGTCATTGCCGTGAAGCCTGGCGATGCTGCGCAAGCAACAACACTTGCGGTAAAAGCTGGCGCGCAAACGGTGTTGTCTATTGCCGCAGGTGTTTCTCTTGCAACATTGCAAAAAGCCGCTGGTGACGG
>CAIOHI010000018.1 GCA_903858075.1 uncultured Actinomycetes bacterium | reverse complement strand
GTCGACTTGCTCCCTCAAAATGAGGTGCAAAAGAAGGTCGAATGGGCCCTCAAACACGGCCGTAGAGACGTCATAACTCCCAGATCAAAACATACTCGCCAGAGACCCCTTTCGACGACTACGGTCTGCCCGTGGCTCGTGTCTTATCTTGCATCCAACCAACCGGCGCTGTTCACCTAGGTAATTACTTAGGGGCCCTCCAACAGTGGGTCAATGGCCAACACCAAAATGACGTATTCCACGGCATCGTCGACCTGCACGCCTTTACTGTGACGGAGTCACCAGGGGTGCTTGGCCAGAACACACTGGAATTAGCCGCAATGCTATTTGCCGTTGGTCTTGACCCGAATGTTGCAACAGTTTTTGTGCAAAGCCATGTTGTTGAGCACACCACACTTTCTTGGATGATGGAGTGCACTGTCTCTTTTGGCGAATTATCTCGCATGACACAGTTCAAAGATAAGTCGCAAAAGCGCGAGGCCGAATTTGTTTCTGCTGGCCTCTTTACTTATCCAGCTCTACAGGCCGCAGATATTTTGTTATACGACGCTCAAGAAGTGCCCGTTGGCGATGATCAAAATCAACATATTGAAATTACTCGCGACATCGCGATGCGTTTTAATCATCGCTTTGGCGAAACATTTGTCTTGCCAAAGGCTGTGACACCTGCACTTGGCGCACGCGTGATGGATCTTCAAGAGCCAACAAACAAAATGTCTAAATCAACGACCAATGAATCAGGGTGCATATATCTTCTCGATGACCCTGCTTCAATAATGAAAAAGTTCAAGCGTGCCGTCACCGATAGCGACAATGAAGTGGCTTATGACCGAGACACTAAACCCGGCATCGCCAACTTGCTCGACATTTTGTCGGCTGCAACCGGGCAAAAACCACAAGACCTAGCTCAGTCGTATTCGCAATACGGCGCTCTCAAGGTTGACACCGGTGAGGCCGTTTGCAGCATGGTGGGCCCAATACAACAACGCTATTTGGAACTCATGAACGATCGCGGCGAACTGCAACGTCTTTTGCGTGTTGGGGCCGAGAAGGCTCGCGTAGTGGCAAGCGCTACTGTGGCTCGCGCTAAGAGTGCAGTCGGTTTCTTGCCAGAGTAGTTACACCGAGTCGTCGGCTCTATACAAGTTCAACGCAACAGCATCTTTCGCACTTCGCGCAATAAGTTCAATCGTGCGCTGCGACGAGCCAACTCTTTGGAGAGCTTCAACTCCCATTAATTCGTGTTGGCGATACCACCGCCATCTCTCGCGACGAAAACTACCGATGGTTGCTGCACTGCGAGCCATTCGGCTCATTGGAGAAATTGCCTTGGCTACGTCGTGCAGCAATGCGGCACTCTTTTCCGCCTGAGATGAATTGGGTTCCAATTCCTCAAATATACGTAAGACCTGTATTGAGTGCGCCTGGTCTACGCCAGACATCGCGTGCCACAATCCGAACTCGGCATCGCTCAATACTTCTTGCACCATTGCAAGATCATCTGGCGCAACATTGACAACTTCGTTGCCCATTGCTCTCCATCGCCGATACAGATGCACAAATTTTTTGAGCATTTATCGCCGTGCCCGAGGGTGTGAATCGCCGTATACCTGCCATAGACGTTCTTGCGATACGCGGGTATATACCTGAGTCGTAGCAATGGAGGCATGCCCCAACATTTCTTGAACAACGCGGAGGTCTGCTCCGTGATCTAGCAAATGTGTCGCACATGAATGACGCAAAGCGTGGGGCGACACATCACGATCAATTTCTGCCCGAAGCCCGGCATCTCGAACAATGTTGAAAATAACTTGTCGGCTAATTCGTGCGCCACGGTTGGTAAGAAACACAGCATGAGAATCGTCTCTGCGTCGCTCTTTAACGGGTTCCAACGCGAAGCGACCCGCTGCAATCCATTGGCTCAAGGCGCCATGAGCTATCGAACCAAATGGAACCACTCGCTCTTTGGAACCTTTTCCAAAAAGACGCACCAGTGATGACTCCATATCGAGATCAGACAAATTCAGCCCACATACTTCAGAAACACGGGCCCCAGTTGCATACAGGAACTCAATCACTGCGCGGTCTCGTAGTTGCCGTGGTTCATCGCCAATGACAGAACCTATGAGGCGCGTCATTTCATCTTCACTCAGCGGCTTGGGTATACCAGCTGGCTTGCCAACACCTTCGGCCATGACCGCAGGGTCATCTTTGCGGAAGTGCTCTTCCACCATAAACCTGTGCAGCATGCGCAATGCAGAGAACTGACGCGCAAGGCTCGATTTCGCTGCCCCATTTTCGAGTCGCACAGTGAGAAAGTTTTCTACATCTTCCACCTGTGCTTTCATGAGCGTGGTGCGCT
>CAIOHI010000017.1 GCA_903858075.1 uncultured Actinomycetes bacterium | reverse complement strand
GGCATTGGCACAATTATGAACGCCGTTCAAATTGGACTCGTTGAAAACGTGATGGAAGGCCTACTTCCCGACTCCAACCTCATCGTTGCTCGCGTGGCATATCTCATTGCAGGAATGCTCTTTATTGCATTTGGCTCAGGGCTGTACATTGGCGCAGAACTTGGGTCGGGACCGCGAGATGGCCTCATGCTCGGCCTCAACAAGCGCTTTGGTATCTCAATTCGCCTCGCCCGCACCACTGTTGAAATTGTGGTGCTAGTGGTCGGACTCTTTCTGGGTGGCTCAATAGGGCTCGGAACTTTTGTCTTTGCCTTTGGCATTGGGCCACTCGTACAAAAAGCACTGCTCGCATTGCGCATGTCCCCGTCGCTGAACGAATCAGCGACAGGGCAAGCACTCGAAATGTAACTCTGTTGTTTAGTAGCGGTAGTTCTCTGGCTTGAATGGGCCCGCTGGGTCGATACCCAAGTATTCAGCCTGAACATCGTTCATCTGCGTGAGCACAACACCGAGTGCATCGAGATGCAATGCAGCAACTTTCTCATCGAGTTTTTTTGGCAAAACGTACACACCAAGTGGGTACTTTTCGGTGTAGTTGAACAACTCAATTTGGGCAATGACTTGGTTGGTGAACGAGCAGCTCATTACAAAGCTTGGGTGACCTGTTGCGCAACCCAAGTTCACCAAACGACCTTCTGCCAAAACAATGACGGCATGGCCATCGGGGAATGACCACAGGTCTGTGCCGGCTTTCAACTCATCGCGCGTTGCACCGCTGCGAGCTAAACCAGCCATGTCGATTTCGTTATCGAAGTGGCCAATGTTGCACACAATGGCATTGTGTTTCATTTTTGACATGTGTGTCACGTCAATAATGGCTTCGTTGCCTGTTGCAGTAACAAAAATATCTGCTTGCCCGACAACAGATTCGAGAGTATTGACTTCATACCCTTCCATTGCTGCCTGCAATGCGTTGATGGGGTCAATTTCTGTGACGATGACTCGTGCACCTTGACCGCGCAAGCTTTGGGCACAACCCTTACCTACGTCACCGTAACCACATACAACTGCGAGCTTTCCGGCAATCATGACGTCGGTAGCGCGGTTGATGGCGTCAATGAGTGAATGGCGACAACCGTAGAGGTTGTCGAATTTACTCTTGGTCACACTGTCGTTCACGTTGATAGCAGGGAACAAAAGTTCATTATTCTCTGACATTTTGTACAAGCGCTTTACACCTGTGGTGGTTTCTTCGGTAACACCCTTAATGCCTTTGGCCATAGTGGTCCACTTTTGTGGCTCCGACTTCAAACTGCGCTGCAACAAGCCGAGCACAATGGCGAACTCGGGGTTTGATGCCGAGGTGGGGTCGGGAACAACTCCCGATTTTTCAAACTCCACGCCTTTGTGGACGAGCATGGTTGCGTCGCCACCGTCGTCGAGAATCATGTTTGGGCCATCGCCATCGGGCCAAGTCATCATCTGATCGGTGCACCACCAATACTCTTCAAGAGTTTCGCCCTTCCATGCATAACAAGGAACACCCTGTGGGTCTTCTGCTGTGCCATTAGGACCAACTACTACTGCAGCGGCTGCATGGTCTTGAGTAGAGAAAATATTGCAACTTGCCCAACGCACTTCTGCGCCCAGCTCTACAAGGGTCTCAATGAGGACTGCGGTCTGAATGGTCATGTGCAATGAACCAGAAATGCGGCAACCCTTCAATGGCTTTGTCGGCCCGAACTCTTTGCGCAGTGCGCGAAGGCCTGGCATTTCGTGTTCGGCAAGATGAATTTCCTTGCGACCAAATGGTGCAAGCGCAAGATCTGCAACACGGAAATCACCGCGTTTTGCAAAGGAGCTATTTGTAGACATGGAGGAGCCTTTCGGGAACTGTCGATATAAAGGGAAAGTACCCGGGCTGGGGCCTGCTGGCTCCGGTCTTTCAGCCCGACTGGTAAATACTAGTGCGCAGTAAAGGTGGGTTGAATGTCTTCTGCGGTGATTTTTGCCATGATGCGAGCGTGTTCGCCAGCATCGACAGTGCGTGATTCAGAGATGAGCATGACAGGGATGCCCGCTTTCACGTCGTAGATGCGCTGTAAACGGTTGTTGTAGAGAACCGACTCGGATTCCACATAGAACAGTGGGCCTTTGTCTTCCGGGCAGGCCAGAATTTCTAACAATTTTGCGTTTAACGACATGCTTCTACACTAGCCAACATTTGCTGGGGTTACTGCTACGCGTTCTGAGTAATGAGCGAAAGCACTTCTGATACACGCTGATCGCATTCGTCGCGGTTTTCAGCCTCAAGGTTGAGCCGCAATAACGGTTCAGTATTCGAGGGGCGAAGGTTGAACCACCATGAGCCGCAATCGACAGTAAGCCCGTCGAGGCGATCACTTGAAAACGAAGCAAATGCAGCGCCAACTTTTTCAATAACTGCAAGAGGGTCTGTCACTTGCGTATTGATTTCACCACTTGCGCTGTAACGCTCGAAGGGAATGCGTACTTGAGAAAGTGGCTCACCGCTGCGGCTCATCTCGTTGAAAACATGCATTGCAGCAATAAGCCCACTGTCGGCACGGTAATTGTTGAGGAAGTAATAGTGAGCGGAATGCTCTCCGCCGAACACGGCACCAGTTTCTGCCATCAACTGCTTGATGTAGCTATGGCCCACCTGCGAGCGAATGGGGACTCCCCCGTATTCCTTAATGACTTCTGGAACTGCCTTTGAGCAGATGAGGTTGTGAATAATTTTTGCACCAGGGTTTTTGCGCAACACTGCTGCGGCCAACAGCGCCGTCGTGGTGCTTCCCGATAAACCAATACCTTTTTCGTCGACTACAAACACTCGGTCGGCATCGCCGTCGAAGGCCAAGCCAACGTCGAACCCGCCAGACAGAACACGAGCTTGCAGATCTTTTTGGTTTGCTGGCTGAATTGGGTCTGCCGGGTGATTCGGGAACGTGCCATCGAGTTCGCCAAACATCACTTCAAGCTCTATTTGCGGAAGTCGTTCACAGACCGCAGGAACAACTAAGCCGCCCATTCCGTTTGCTGTGTCGGCAACTACCTTCAAAGGGATGAGTTGGTCTTGGTCGACAAAACTCACAACGTGGTCGGCAAATGCATCGAGCAAGTTGCGTTGAGACAGTTGACCCCTACCCGCAACTGACGCCGATGGCTGTGCCAATTCGCGCACTGCAACTTCACGAATTTGGTTGAGGCCAGTGTCGACCCCTACTGGCCTTGCCCCCGACAAGCAAAACTTAATGCCGTTGTATTGCGCTGGGTTATGCGATGCAGTGAACATTGCCCCTGGCGCATCGAGCGAGCCAGCAGCAAAGTACAACAAGTCGGTACTAGCCAATCCGATGTCAATAACATTGACACCCTGCGACATTGCGCCTTCGGCAAATGCGGCAACAAGTTCTATTCCAGAAGGTCGCATATCGCGGGCGACTAAAATGGTGGAGGCCTTGGCGAATTGGGCGAAGCCAACTCCTGCTGCGCGCGCTATGTCGACATTGAACTGATCGGGAACGGTGCCGCGAACGTCGTATGCCTTGAAAATATTGGTGAGATCTGAAGGTGCCATCTCTTTATTACATTAGCGGTGGCATTGAAGTGCCATAACGATACGGGCCGCGTCGCCACCAAAAAATAACAATTCCGATGCCAACTAATGTCAATAAATAAGCAAGTTTGTCGATGCCGGTAGATGAATACTTCAGTTTCACATTCTTCTCGGTGGGAATCACCACCATCATGTTTGGCGCTGCTCGATACGGCCCTTTTGCACCAGAAACGGTCCAGTTCGGGAAATAGCTCACTCGCACCAACACGGGTACTCCTATTTTGTCGACCGTAAACGACACCGAGTCTTGAGTATGTGAGTAATTTGAAACATTCACTTGCGGTAAGGCCACCGGAGTAATTTTTTCTAACGGCTGAACAATGTCAACGCTGCGAGAAGAACTACCTGGCTCACCAACGCGGCGATTGAGGTCCGCTGCCACAGAAACACGTTGCCATTCCTTTGGACCATCGGCAACAGGAGTAGCAGCCCATTCATCGGTGTTTTGCAACCAACTTGACCCCAGCTCCAACCAGCGCTCACGCTGGTCGCCAGAACGCTCTTCAACGACAACGGGCTGCACGGTCATTGGCACTACCCAATCGCTGTTTGCAACTTCGTACACCACCCACGGCCCACTTCGTGCAACCTCGGTGAGGTCTTTTTGTGTCTTTGCTTGTGTCACAGCTTCTGGCGTGTACGCCATGAAATAGCGCACACCGAGTTCTTGTAAGTAATGAACGCCCATTTCGGCATTGTTGTTGTCGTAACGCAATTCACGAACAGGGTTACTACTTTGTTTCGACATTGCAGCAGCGCTAATGAAGTGATACGGCGTTGTGCCAGCAGCTTCGAAGAAGAGCCCTTCTTGTGAGCCAATACAACCGTCGGTCCAGAACGGCAGCAACATGAGCGCCATAGTGGTTCCGTATTTATTCAGGTCACCACTGTTTTCCCAAAGTGCCCGACCACAACCCAAAGCGGGGTCTTCACCAATTTTTTTCATGGTCTGAACAATGCCTTCATACTCGCCATATGCAGGCTTGCCTTCATACCCTTCAAAGTTCCAGCGTGCCCAGCCATCAACAAATGCTTTATTTCCAGAAGGTCCACGGAATGGGCCCCATGAATATTCCGATTTATCGTTAGCCCCTGCTACCACCGAGGCGAAAGGCAACTGCTGAAAGCGGAATCCAAAAATGCAAAGAACTGTGACCGCAACCGCCCACGCAGAGGCATTGCGCACAACTCCAGCAGTCACTTCTGCAGGAACATCTAACGACTTTTCCCCACGTTCAAGCATTGCTAAACGCACTACCGACGCAATGACGGCATAAATACCAATCATCATGAGCATGTAGCGCAAAATGTACATAAAGGGCAACAGTCGCGGATTCCACAAGAGACCAATGACCGGCAAACTGTCGCGGGTGATGTATACCCCTGCAAACAATGCAGTGCACAGCACACCCATCCACATGCCAAATATTTTTTTGCGAATAATGCAGGCAGCGAAACCAACGAGGGCAAATGCCATCACAAAGAGATCCCAAAAAACGGTGTGAGGGAAAAACATGTCCCAGAATGAATCGGTTGCACCACTTGGTCGTGGTTCATATTTCATGTCGGTCATGAAGGCGTGCGCGGTCAGAAACGGCAATACCCAAAACGACGAGAGCAAGACCGCTACACCGATAGCGCTGACACCAAAACGAAAACGTTGTTTATTGGCATGCAAGAGAACCATTAAGGCCGCACCGCCAAACACGAATATAAGAACGATGCCATGACTTAGCCCAGATAGGGCAATACATATTGCTGCTGCCGCCCTTTTTGACCCGTCATCAAGACCGCGAGCTAAAAAACCCAATCCAAGAAATGCGAAAGCCAAGGCAATCGAAAAGGAAAACTCTCCAGCCATGGTGCTCGCAATATTTCCGCCGTAGATGGTGAAGCTTTCATCGAAAAGAAAAACAGTTGCAGCGAGGGCAAAAAGTTCAGGCAGCGGATACGCGAATCGTGCAAGTTTTCCAAATGCCCACGCGCATGCGGGGAGCGCAATAATTCCTGCTACCGCAATAATTTTAAACGCAATGCCATAGGGAAGAACGATGTCGAGCAACAAGATGAACAACGCCGGCACCACCATGTAAAAGCGATACGTCGGCAAACCGGAATACCAATCCATACTCCAACCCGACAGTTTGAAGTTCGACAGTAGGTTGTCGCGCAAAAACGCTGGGCCCCATACATGGGCTCCCATATCGCCACCTGTTGGTGTGTTGTTTTTAAATATGAGTGAAGGGTGCAGCGTTGCAAAAAGAAACAACATTGACCCGCCCACAATGACGATTGTTGAAAAAAGTTGGAAGCCAAGAAACGAAGCAATTAGTTTCTGGATTCTTTGCGGCTCGTTCACTTCGTCTTCGACGTCGTGTTCGCTTTCGATTTCAGTTGTCATATGAATACCATTGTGGCATTTATGTCGCCGAAAAATGTCTCACTTCAGAGCAACAAGCAATAATCCCGTCGCGTTGAAAGCCATATGGGTCACAATGGGAAGCCCAATTCTGTTTGAAAAATGATAGGAAAACCCCAAAACCAAGGCAATAGCGAATAACCCGGGGTACTCCACTGGCACAAAGTGAATGAGCGCAAACCATACCGCTGCAACTACCAGCGCAACGCCGTGATTCATGGTGCCTCGCAATGTTCCCTGAATGAATCCGCGGTACACAAGTTCTTCCACAATGGGTGCGCCAACAACCACAATGAGCACAAGAACCACGAGCCACCATCCATGCGCACGGTCGTAGAGATCGCTGGCACGTTCTTCAACATCTGCCGCATCGAATGTGGCCGGAAAGATTTTGCGTAACGGCCAGTAGACCGCACTTACTAAAACTATTTGAGAAGCAATTCCTATTGGAATACCGAGCGCATCAATGGGTCGAAATCGAACGGAATAGTCGCTCCAAAAATTACCCGAACCTAATTTGCGCGAGAGCAGCACGAGCATGACCACAAATGGGGTCCACAAAGCAAGGGCCGATGCGGCAAGTATCCAAATAGGTTCTTCACCAGAAGGCGCGCTTGTTGCACCCGCAATGGCTCCACCAAGAATGTTGGCAATGAGATAACAACCAAGCCAACCACCAATAACCATTGGCAGGGAGTAGCGCGACTCAGTTCCGCGGTAATCGCTGGAGTGACGCGGAAGTGAATTACCCGGCAAGGCGATTGGGGGCGGTGAAGTGGTACACGGCACGGCGGTCTTCGAGACGCCAGCCTGAAGGAACAGTGGTTCGTTTCCCGTGTCGTTCGCAGAGGTCGTAGGCATGCGGATCACGTTCAGATTGCAATTGATCGATCCAGGCAACCGAGCGGTTGTATTGATAGGTAAGGGTCATTGACGCCGGCGTGGAGCATCCGGAACGTGAACATTGGCGGGCCATGGAAGAACGATATCCATACCCGATTAGGAGGTGGGGGATACATGGCGCCCACCCAACCCATATCATGTGGGCATGAGCAACTTGCCCCCGCCTCCACCCCCCTCGCAAATTCCAGGGGGCACACCCCCATCACCTCAAAAAAATGGTCGCCAACCGCGTAAAAGCCCATTCGGTTCCAAGCGCACTAACTCCGACCCGTCTGCTCCAAAATCAGAAAAGCAGCAGTTGCCAAAATGGGCTGTATGGCTCATTGCCGTTTGCGCCCTTGCCCTTATTTTTGGCCCGCGCTTTCTCCCCACAAAGAACTCAGAGAAGCTCACCTACACCGAATTTCTTTCACAAGTTCGCCTTGGCAAGGTCGACAAGGTTTCCATTAACAACACCACCAATGTGTTGTCGGGAACACTGAGCGACGGTCGCAAGTTCAGCACCACCGGTGCTCCCCTTCTTAGCGATGCCGACGAAAAGCTCTTGAAAGACCAAGGAGTCGACTACAACTACAACACTCCTCAGGCCAACTGGTTCACCAGCCTCATTCCTATTTTGTTGCCGTTCTTTCTCATCATTGGCATTTTCATGTTCATGCAACGCCGCGCTATGGGCCAAGCCGGAAATATCATGTCTATTGGCCGCAGTCGCGCCAAAACCTATAACGCCGACAAACCTTCCACCACGTTTGCCGATGTTGCTGGCTACGAAGGCGTCAAAATGGAAATTAAAGAAGTTGTCGACTTCTTGCGGATGCCTGAACAGTTCAAAGAAATTGGTGCACGCATTCCGAAGGGCATTCTGCTCGTAGGTCCTCCAGGAACAGGTAAAACACTCTTTGCTCGCGCAGTAGCTGGCGAAGCTGGTGTGGGTTTCTTGTCTGTCACAGGGTCCGACTTCATGGAGATGTTCGTAGGTGTTGGTGCGAGCCGCGTACGCGACCTCTTCCAACAAGCGCGCAAAATGGGGCGCGCCATTATTTTCATCGACGAAATCGACTCAATCGGTCGTAAGCGCGGAGCCGGTCTCGGTGGTGGGCATGACGAGCGTGAACAAACGCTCAACCAAATGCTTGCCGAAATGGACGGCTTTGAAACAAGTGAAGGCATCGTCATCATGGCGGCCACAAACCGCCCCGACGTACTCGACCCTGCGCTATTGCGCCCTGGTCGCTTCGACCGCTCCATCATTGTGCCGTTGCCTGAATACGAAGAGCGCCTTGCCATCTTGAAGGTGCACTCACGCGACAAGCGCATGGCCCCCGAGGTCAGCCTTGAAACCATGGCTCGTGCAACACCTGGCATGAGCGGTGCCGACCTTGCCAACTTGGTGAATGAATCTGCACTGTTTGCGGTACGCCGTGGCGGAAAGCAAGTGGAGCACGTTGACTTTGAAAACGCACGTGACCGCGTTGTT
>CAIOHI010000016.1 GCA_903858075.1 uncultured Actinomycetes bacterium | reverse complement strand
GTGATACACCGAGGGTTCGCGTACCCCTACCGACTCGGCAATTTTTTGCACACGTAGGGCACCCTCGCCGGTGTCTTCAATAACAGACATTGCGGCTTCCAATATTCGGGTGCGGGTATCGGCTAAATCGGTCACCCAATTACGTTACAGCAAGAGACATTTAGGCGTTAAACAAAGTATTAATTAGCCGTGCCCAGGAATGGCGCGCCATGGCCCAGCATCGGCACGCGGTTCTTTAGGAAGCCCCAACATTTGCTCTCCAACAATGCCGCGTTGCACTTGGCTGCTGCCCGCATATATAGAGCCAGCACGGGCATTAAGAAATACGTCGACCCAACTTGCACTTGAGTTAGGCGAACCTACTGCGTCGGAACGTAAGTATGAAAGTGCTGGTTTACCACTTGGCGTTAATGCATCGGCGCCCAGAATGTCGACAGCAAGTTCTGTAACTTCTTTGTGATATTCGGCCCAAAAGAGTTTTCCAATTGAGGCATCGGGGCCTGGCTTTTTACCATTCAAAAATGCAGTTAGTGCGCTGTACCCAAGGAAACGCATCACTTCAACTTTTGAATAGGCAACTGCTAAACGCTGGCGAATAACAGGATCGTCGGTAACACCTTTTTCTCGTGCGAGCGCAATGAGTTTGTCTAACTCTGCACGAAAACCAATTGCGTTAATGGCAGCACCGGCGCCACGCTCATTACCGAGCAATGTCATAGTGACCATCCAGCCACCATTCACTTCACCAACAACATTTCCCTTCGGACAGCGTGCATCGGTAAAAAAGACTTCGTTAAATTCGGAGTCTCCCGACATCATGCGAATGGGTCGCACTTCAACACCGGGCTGACGCATGTCAACAAGCAGAAAAGTAATTCCGCGATGCTTCACTTCATCGGGTGCTGTGCGAGCGAGTACGAAAATATGGTTGGCATGATGACCACCTGTATTCCAAGTCTTTTGTCCGTTAATGATCCATTCATCGCCATCGAGCACCGCACGACAACCCAAGTTGCCTAAGTCGCTTCCTGCTGCTGGCTCGCTGAAACCCTGACACCACAGGTCTTCACCCGACAACACGCGTGGAAGGTAATGCTTCTTTTGCTCTTCGGTTCCAATAGCGAGCAATGTGTTGCCCAACATGTTGATACCAAACATGTCGTTCGGGCCAACAGTGGGCACACCCACTCGGGCAAATTCCTCAGAAATTACAACAGCTTCTATAGAGCTAAGGCCCTGCCCGCCATATTCCTTTGGCCAACTCACTGCAAGAAAACCATTGTCGCGGAGTGTCTCGCGCCATGTTTCGGTAAAACATGCAGCTTCATCTCGACTGAGTGCGCCAATCCCTTTCCACCCAGCAGGAAGACGGTTATCTAAAAATGCGCGAACTTTGACGCGATAGGCATCGGCTGCGGGAGGGTAATTAAATTCCATGCGAGGTGATCTCTCTTGCACTAGTTATTTACTGAAGACTACGGCAGTTTAGCGATGCACCAAAAAGTATGCCCTATCTAGATGTCGTTATAAATATGACACTTTTTGTCATCATGCCTAAAGAACTCAGCGTAACTTTCCCCACCACGAAGCGTAAATGCTGGCAAAACGTGGATAGATGGCTTTCATTTGCTCTGTTGCATCTACAGGCAACGGCTGATTGTTTGTGGGTGCCAGTGGCGATGCCTTACCAATGGGGTCAACCCATTCCATTTTGATGCCTTCAATGAGGTCACGGAAATCGGGCCCAAAATGATGGTGGTGAGCACTCGACTGGTGCTTGAGAAAACCCGCCACATCGGCATACGACTCTATGCAGTAGTACGTACGCGGCTCGGCACCCCGCCAATACTCATAGCGGCGCACATCTTCTTCATCGGCGTGTGTACGTTCGTACATCTGGCGCGCAACTTCTTCGAATCGTGCTTCGCAGCCTTCTTTAATAGTGACGCGAGCTAGCAGTGTTGCCATTGGTTATACCCCCTGGCAGAACAATAGAAGAAGGGTCGTGCCCACACATCAGCGGACACGACCCCTATTTCCACTTCTACTTCCAGTTAAACCGTTGGCTTCTTACCAATCTTCAACTTCATGATGCGCGTTGATTTCGGAATTGGCTTTCCTTGATCATCAACTGCCTTAGCCGTATTTGGCCACAACCGCTTGAAGTTCAATTTCACCGTCAAGGTGATGCGCTGAGTTTTCAATGCAGTCTGCATTGAAGTTGGCATCACACATGGAGTCTTTGGTGAGTACACCTTCTTCTTAAACCACAAGCCCATTTTCTTACTTGGGTAAATACGTTTTGCAGTTGGGTTTTTCTTGGCAGTACCAAAGCTTGCAACGGTGCACTTGTACTTGGTTTTCTTTTTACCCACCAAGTACGTACCCGTTACGGTTCCGCCGGCATTTCCGATGTAACCAGTTTTGAAACGAATCTTCAGGAATTTACCCGACACCACAATTTGTGAACCATCACCAAATGTTGCGGTGCCACTCACTCCATCAACAGTGACTTCATCACTCAAAAGCGTGGTTGCTGGGTCTTCTTCCAACTCAGCTGCTTCTTTGGTTACCTTTGAGCCGTTGGTGACCGAACCAGAGCCAATTGATGCACTGCCCAAATCGTTTCCTGATTTATCCTGAATCGCTTTTTGGTCGTTGCCATTAGTCGGGTCAACATACTTCCATGTGACTGTCTGACCATCGGCCACCAGCGGTGCAGTAGTAATAACTATTTTGTTATCTACTACTTCAACACTCACAATGGTGACTGGTGAACCATCAATAGTCACAATGAACTGTGAAGACTCTGGGCCAGGTGTAGCAAGAGTTTCGCTGAATGTAATGACAACTTTTCCATCATTATTTACATCCGAACCAGTAACTGTTGGCGGCACTGGGTCAACGTTTGAGACCTTCGAACCGTTTGTTACCGAACCAGAACCACTTGTTCCCGAACCAACATCATTACCAGCAGCGTCTTGAATGCCTTTCGGATCGTTACCAGTTGTTGCATCGGTAAATGCCCAGGTAACTGTTTCTCCACCAGCAATAAGCGGTGACGTTGTGATCACAATTTTGTTATCAACAATTTCAACACTCACAATGGTTGCAGTCTTGCCATCAATCGTCACGGTGAACTGTGATGCATCTGGGCCGGGTGTTGCAAGGGTTTCGCTGTAAGTGATGACAAGCTTTCCAGCATCATTGACTGCTGAGCCAGTACTGGCAGGAGGCGTCGGGTCATACGTCGATGCGTTATTCGCACTCGTCACCGTGAACGTTGCTCCTGCAGCATCATTTCCAGTGGCATCTTGAATTGCGCTGTTACTAGTTGCCGAACTCGATGAAGGTGCGTTATAAACAATTGTTGCTGCTTTGCCAGCCTCAATCTTTGGGCTGGTCACAATGACCACTGTTGTACCAACAATGGTTACGCCAGTAACAGTAAGAGTTGCGCCGTCAACGGTCACGGTGAACGCCGAAGCACTTGGCCCTGTTGTACCCAACGTTTCGCTAAAGGTCAGCACTGCAGCACCTGCAGCATTTACTGCAGATGAAGCCAGAGTTGGCGAGACCGTATCTGTTGTCGAGTTATTTGTTACAGCAAGTACGGTAAACGAAACAGCATCGTTACCCACGCTGTCTTGAATTGCATTGTTAGTAGCCGATGCATTTGAAGCTGGTGCCGTATATGCAACTGTCACTTCTTCATTTTGTTGCACAGCAGGTGACAAAGTAAGCACGACAGTGGAACCTGACACGGCAACACCAGTCACCGATCGAGACGACCCACCGACTCGCACTACGAAGTCTCCAGTTGCTGCAGTAGTAGAACCAAGCGCCTCGTTGTAGGTGAGTGTCAAACTCGTACCTGCCGCATTGACTACAGCAGACTGTCGTACAGGAGCAGTTACATCAGTAATGTTCGTAACGCTTGTAGCAGACGAAACTGATGCTGCATCGTTCCCTGCAAGATCTTGAATTGCGCTGTTTGATGTAGCCGCACTCACACTGGGCGCCGTGTAGGTAAACGTCACTGTTTCACCTTCGTTTACAGTTGACGCCAGCGTGAGCTCCACCATTGAACCGCTTATTGAGACTCCAGTAACTCCACGCGATGAGCTATTCACTGAGACTCCAAAGGCACCTGAGCCCGCTGTGGTCGCACCTAGATCTTCATCGTAAGTAAGAACCACTTTTGTCTTTAGGCCATTCATCGCAGCCGATACAAAAGTCGGCGCCACAGTGTCATACGTTGAACTATTCGTTGCTGATGTTGCAGAGAATGACGCTGCATCATTTCCTGCGCTGTCCTGAACAGCAGTATTCGTTGTTCCCAAATCTGCTGTCGGTGCCGTGTAAGCAACAGTGACCGTATCTGTGCGTTGTACTCGGGGAGACAAAGTGAGCACAACTGTCGAACCAGACACTGACCTTGCTGTTGGAGTACGCGATGATCCACCGTAGGTAACTGAGAAGGCTGTTGTTGCAGCTGTTGTAGTATCAAGCGCTTCGCTATAGGTGAGAGTTAAAAACTCTCCTGTTGCGTCAATAGCTGCCGACACCAAGGTGGGGGCAACTGCTTCTGTAGTTGAACCGTTTGTGATTTGAGCTTCGGGAATACTTGAGCTGTCATTGAATGATGCGTCTTCTATGACATTGGAGTCATCAACGCTTGTAGTGGGGTCTCCATACGACAGCAGCACTACAGCTCCCGGCGCAATACGTTCTGCCATATTCAATTCCACAGTTAGTCCGTCAACCGTTACTGATGAAATCGTTTTAGTAACACCACCAACTTTGACAGTAAAGTGACCTATAGGAATCGTGCCTGCTGCAGAGAGAACTTCGTTATACGTAAGAATGACTTTTGTGCCTCCGGCATTCACTGCTGATGAACTGTAGGTAGGGGGCATATTGTCTGCCCCTGCGCCGGTGAGACTTCCGCTTCCCGTTGTGTCTGTCACTGTCACCATGTTGACGGCAGATGTAGTTGTTGTTCCGTCGCCAAGTTGACCCAGTGAGTTGCTTCCCGAGCACTTGACGCTTCCGGTTAATCCAATAATGATGCAGATATGGTCTCCGCCCACAGAGACCGCGTAAATATCACCAATCACGTCGCTGCTGATGTTTCCAGTTCTCATGAGTCGCGCGGTGCCGCTGGCGCCAACCGCGCCAACGGATGCTTTACCGTTGGAATTGCTTCCCCAACATTTGACTGTCCGGTCAAAAAGTAGCGCACAAAATGTTTGATTTTCTCCAGAAATCGCTATTGCTGTATCCATCCCAGGCACATTGTCTGCGGTGTAGTTAGTAACAAGATTTTGCGGGTAAACAATCGAGGGATCACGACCTAAAGCGCCTTCGGAGTTTTTCCCCCAACACTTCACCTGACCACCAGAGATTCCAACGACCCGCCCAGATATTTCAAACAAGCCACACGAGGTGTAGCCACTAGGCGCCATCGCTTTAGCCCCCGTGGTGCTTGCATCAGCGCTTGATGCGTACTCGCGTGTACCTGGAGGGTCCGAGCCCGCATAGCCATACACACCGTTAGTGGTTCCCCAACACACTTGTGTCTCATCAGTTTTTACTGCACAAGTAGTTTGTGAGCTCATGCTGAGCTGCTTCACCCCTGTGAGCTGTACATTGCTGGTACTTCCGCAAGAACTTGAATAAGAGTCATTAATGCAGAGCAAGACATAGCCAACTCCAGCAAAGGCTTTTCCTCCACCGGATGTATCTCCCCAGCACTTCACTCGCCCATCGTTAATTACTGCGCATGTGTTGTAGGCAGTTGCAGATAATGCAACCGCCCCAGTTAAATCGGGAGAAGCATCTGATTGGGTTTGGTTCGTGTAAAGGTTCTTGACAAATGTTGGGTGAGGGCTTGCAATTCCAGAGGATTGATATTTGCCGATTCGCCAGCTGTAGCCCCAACACTTCACCTTGGTTGTGTTGAGCAGAGCACATGTGTGGTTTTCTGATGCAATAACGCCAATGACACCTGAGAGCAAGTCAGATGAACCTGCGCGGTCGAGTACATACGTAGGTGTCGAGCTCCTCGTGCTGCTCACATTACCGTTGCCGAGCTTGCCCCATTCATTACTGCCCCAGCACAACAAGTTGGAGTTTTTAATCACGCACGTGTGGCTCTGTCCGAGCGAGATCGCCGCTTGAAGTGCCTGTGTTGGTGTTCCATAAGGCGCTTCGCCAGTGTCAGCTAAAGCTGCGCGCGGCGCAAGTGATGTAGCTGCAACAAGCAGAGTTGCAATGAGTGAAAAGACAACACCAAAAGCTCTCCATTTTGAGGCTCGTTGTGAAATGACGGGTGCAGTGAACATGTAACGCCTTTCGACATTTGTAGCGTGGTGCTACGTAGTGACTTGATACACTATAGGCAGTAGTCCACTACAAAGCAAGGAGAGAGGACTGACAGCCAGAAAAATTTCTCGGTCAGTTGCCGTCGAGCGCTTTCTCAGCGCAACGGCTGCTTTGTTGTGCTCAAAAACACCGGCAGAGATCACATTGGCCGATATCGCGGGTGAAGCGGATGTGAGCCAGTACTACATCTACCGTTTTTTTGGTACTCGTCTTGACCTATTAGTAGAGGTGTCTGATTTGCTTGCTTCCCAAGCGAGCGAAGCACTGCACAAAGACATTTCAGAGAACACACTGAATTTTGACCAACTCGTCGAACGGTGCAGGTCTGCTTGTTCCCTGCGGATCGGTTTATTGCAGTACTTGGCGAGCGAAAAGGTTGCTGAATCTCGTTTTCAAGAAGGGAACCGAGAGATTTATACGTGCATCTCCCAATTTTTCAATAATTCAGGCGTGCTACCCGCTCGCGCACTCAGCTATGGCGTTGTTGTTCTCGCCTTCATTCATGCTGAAATTTCTCTACTACCCACACTCGATCTTCAATTGGAAGAGCTGGCCGATCTTTTTGCACTGTTAGATGCGCGGTAATTGAAACAATCGCATTGAATTAAATGCGATAAAGTAGCGAGGTGCCAAGTGCGAAGAAGAAGCCAGCTGCGAAAATAGAAGCAAAACCTGTTCGCTTCAGCCGCGCTGCTGCCACCCAGAAGTTTCTTGATGCCACTATTTCGCTGATTGCCAAGAAACCCATCCCCGATATTTCATTGCAGGAAATAGCGGAAATTACCGGGCTCAACCATGGCTACGTGTTTCGCTATTTCGGTACCCGCATAGACCTTTTCACTGCCGTTACCGACGAACTTGCTCGCTTGGCGCAGGCGGCCACTCAAAAGGAAATTGATAGCCGCATTAAGCGTGGCGAAGAGCCAGCCTCATTCGATCTCACTGTTTTGGCAGTTGGGCGCAAATACACAAGCCAGCGTCAACAGGTCATTCAATACCTCATTACATGCGGGGTGAAGCCAAAGCGGTTTGCAGAAAAGTCACGTGAACTCAACAGCGAATTGGCCATCCAGTTCCAAAAAATGGGGATGACCCCGAGGTTCGCCCAGGCACTTGCGGTGAAGTCGGGCATTCTTTTGTGGTCTGAATTGTTTCTTATGGAGAGTTTCGGAATTACGCCGGAAGAAGCACTCGATATTCGCACCATGGCATTCGATGAAATTGCTCAGCACAAAGCAACGACTAAGCGCCTTGGTTGGAATTAACTTCCTTACGCAATAAACCCGCCGTCAACAATAATTTCGGCGCCATTTACGTACGACGCAGCATCGCCTAGCAAGAACATCACGACCTCGCCCACTTCTTTTGCTTCGGCCGTGCGTTGCATGGGCACCTGGTTTGCAATGGTGCTTTCAATACCTTGGGGCAACATGTCGGTTTCAATAAAGCCAGGGTGTACCGAGTTCACGCGTACGTTGTGTGTACCAAGTTCTCGCGCTGCAGTTTTGGTCATACCGTGCACTGCCCATTTGCTTGCTGCATAAGCAATGGCGCGCAAGCCACGCATTCCTGCAACAGAAGAGATGTTCACTATGGAACCCGACTTTTGCGTAATCATCGTTGCCGACACTGCTTGCATGCCAAGAAAAACCCCAACTTGGTTGACATCAATAATTTGGCGAAACTCAGCTTCTGTTGCTTGTGTAACACCACCTGGTTTCCAAATACCTGCATTATTGACGAGCCCGTCGATGCGACCATAAGCAGCCAGCGTTTTCTGCACAACGTTTGCCCATTGCTCAGAAGAGGTGACGTCGTGTGAAATGAAAAGACCGCCCACTTTTTTCGCAACACTCTCGCCATCAATGATGTCGGTGACAACAACTTTTGCTCCAGCTTGTGCAGCTAACTCTGCTTCGGCTTCACCTTGTCCGCGTGCTGCCCCTGTGATGATGATGACTTTTCCGTCGAGTGTTCCCATGCGCCAATATTAGAACACCGGCGAGCGAAGTTTTACGGGCAGCCGATGCCATTCAATGTTGCACAGGTTGGGCACAAGAGGGCTTTGCCGTCTGGCGTGCTCCACTCTTTCCCGTACGGCGAACCGCACAAGATGCATGTAGTGCTTGTGACTTGCATTTTTCCCATTTCGGATGGGGAAATGCTTTCGTTAGACACTTTTACTGCCAACCTAATTTCTCGGCATTTTTCTTGGCGTCGCCTAGTTCATGGAGAAAGAGATTGATGAGGTCTGTGCGAGTACTTTTGTCGATGACAGTAGCCGCCAGCATTCTTTCATCGGCGAGAAAAAACAACATGCCAATTTTCGCGCGATAGACACGAGCTGCTCGTTTATCGAGTTTGAAAGATTCGGCAAAAAATGATTCCGTGTTTGTTCGTTGCTCGAGAGCAAGCACCGCAAATCGTTCTGGAGGAAAGCCTTCAGCAAGTAGATACTCCATTAATTTAAATCGCAAATTTGCATCAGGATCTTTCACCAGAGCCGCGACATCGCCAGTATCGCGATGCTTCTTCAATCGCTCCGTCATTATTTCCACGACACAAAAAAGCATTTCGTGATTACTGCCGAAGTATCGGGCAATGTAGCTGTGGTTCAGCCCTGACTCATGGGCAATTTCGCGGCTAGAAACATCTGAAACTGGCCGTTCGCGAAGCATCGCAATGGCAGTATCGAGAATGAGTGTCTTTGCCTCGACTTGGCTGACGCGGCCTAAGGCAGCCTTACGCTCGCGTTGCTGAATTGCTGGGGCAAGGTTGACTGGCTGCTTTTTAGGGCCTGGTTTTTGGCGCTCCACAGCTTTCACAGGAGCCTTCTTCGTCGTTGCCTTTTTTGCCTTTTTTGCTACCGCCACGAGTCACACCTTAGTCGGGGCTTCTCCCCTGTTTCATTAACTCCGACACTCAGTGTTCATCTTTCCGTTGCATGAAACCCATAGTTCATAGGCTAAAAAGGTACATGCGCATTTTGGTAACTAACGATGACGGTATTGACTCTGTAGGCCTGCACGTACTTGCTCGTGCAATGAACCGTCACGGAGAAGTTGTAGTGGTTGCTCCCGACCGCGAATACTCCGGTGCCAGTTCCGCAGTTGGTGCATTGCACCTCATGCAACCAGAGGTACATAAAGCACACATAGATGGAATGAAAGAATCGTGGGCACTCAGTGGCCCACCTGCATTGTGCGTAATGTTTGCTCGACTCGGCTTGTTTGGTGCGCCGTTCGATCTTGTTGTTGCTGGCATTAACCCAGGCGCAAACGTGGGGCGCAGTGTGTATCACTCGGGAACCATTGGTGCAGCACTCACTGCGCGAAACGCTGGCATTAGTGGTGTTGCTATTAGCCAAGCAGTAAATGGCATGGGTGTTGAAGGCCAGGGCTGGGACGACATGGTCAAGGGTCAACTGTGGGAATCAGCCGCAACAGTTGCTGACGTTGTAGTTGAAGGTCTCATTGCCAATCCACCGTCTGAGCCAGTTGTGGTGAATGTGAATGTTCCCAACCTGCCCATCTCGGAAATTAAAAATTGGCGGCGTACCGTGGTGGGAAGTGACCCCCCACGAGCAATGGCCACCGCAACCATGGAGCAAAAAGAAGGCCACAGCGATTCGTATTACGTGCGCATGGCGTGGGGCGATGAACTCACCTTGCCCATTCATACCGATGGCGGAGCAGTAGGAGCAGGTGAAGTATCTATTACCTACATCAGCCGACTTGAGGGCTACGAGGTTCCGGCCGACTCTGGCCCCGAGCGCGCTATAGCCGCGCTTTTGGGGTCATAAGACGTCGCTCAAACCCTGAAAACATCAGCACTTCGAGCAATATCCCCCACTTTTTCTCCAATGTGTCTACCGTCACTTCTGCAGGGTTTCCCTGCAGAAAAGGGGTAGATAATTATGTACACACTTGGAGCATTACTTCTCCTCGCAGTTCTGCTCGGTGCGGTTACCGCCGTCATCGATTCAGTACTCGGGGTCCTCAAAGTATCCGACACCATCCGCAAGTTGCCTGTCATCGGCGCCCATTGGGGTCTCGGTATCAGCATCTTGATGATTTGGCTTCTCGACATCACTCCCGCCGCAGGCTGGGGTCTCATGTTGAAAGACGACTGGATGAATATCGTTGCTGGTGGCGCAATCGTTTACGGGATGATTCCCGTGAAAGATGCAGTCATCAATATGGTGAATAAGGGCCTTCGCGCTTAAATATTCTCCAGCACATTTTTGAAAACGGGCCGCTAGAAGTTCTAGCGGCCCGTTTTTATTTCTCTTCCTGCTTACCCTTCTGTACTACGGTCAAACAATGAGCTCAGAAAATGAGTACTGGCTCGATCTCACTCAGCGCAGTGCGTTTGCATCGCATCAACTCATTGGTTGGATTTTTTGGGACCCACGCGCTGAAGCACGACATAAAGCTTTTGGAATTCAAGACGGCATAGGGCATTACATTGCAAACCGAGCTGCACCTCTTGCCGCAGCAGGCATTGATGCAGTGCACAGTGCTTTTTATTCCATTTCACGACATCTCATTCATTTCTCACTCGACCTCGCTTCACCACATGCAACATGGGAGCAAATTTCCGATGCCCGCAATGCATCTGTTCGCGAAGGTCTCCATGAGATCGCTCCAGAAATATGCGAACCGCTAGGGAACCTTGCTTCTGAACTCTGGCGCACGGTTGATGCGCTTCCACAAGAAGGACGCGTGTTGTTTGCCGCTCACAAAGCATGGGCACGACCATCTGACCCCGCGGTATCGGCGTGGCTGGCAGTAAATGCACTGCGTGAATGGCGAGGCGATACGCACTGGGCGCAATTAGTTACACATGAAATTGACGCAGTAGAGGCTGGGCTTTTACACGATGCGTGGATGGGCTATCCGAAAGAATGGATTCCGCGCAGCAGAGGCGCAAACGACGCACTCATTGCAGTTGCACTCGAGAATCTCAGTGCACGTGGTTTTGTCACCGATGGGGCAATCAATGCCACGGGTATTGCATTTCGTCAAGAGTTAGAAGTGCAAACAAACGAACTCTGCATGCGGCAATGGAAAACATTTGGCGAAGACAACACTCGCACATTTCTTGAGATCATTGAACCAGTAGGTTCGCGCTTTGTTGAGCGCATCAATGAAACTGCAGGGCCAAACTGGATGCCTGCAGCTCGTGAACGACGTTTATAAAACGCGATACACGTCGTAGTCAACTGCATCTTTAGATGGTTGACCAATAGCAACCGCCTGCACATCGTTGAGCCACGCATAGCGTTCGTCACCCGTTTGGAAAAGCGGTGCAGTAATAATGCGCACGCCAGTGTCGCTTGGCGCCATGATTCCCTCATACGCCATGTGAATAGCAACGCCATCGTCGGTGATGAGAAGTAAGCGCACGTCAAGATGCGCGGAGCCTGTTGTACGCATGCTCAGCCAGTCACCGCCCATGCCGACAGTTCCAGAAACTTTCGGACCTTGAAAGGTACCGCCCGTCACATTCACGATGACTCGTGTGCCTGTCGGCCCACCAGGAATCGGAACGGGGGCAGCGACAGTTGCATGAATAGTGAAGAGATACTCAACGGGGAGTGACGAGAGGATGTCAGGCATG
>CAIOHI010000015.1 GCA_903858075.1 uncultured Actinomycetes bacterium | reverse complement strand
GGGCGTCGTTTGATTCGTCGGTGACGCCGCCAATGTCGTCGCTGTTGTCTTTGTTGTAGTGGTCACCGATAAGAGTTTTGGAGAGTGTTGAATAACTCCACCGTGCAAAGCCGTATGTGCGCACCGCGCTGGTGCGAATGAATTGGGCAACGCTGGCTGTTACCTGCTGTGCTGAGTTGGGCTTAGTCCATTTAAGAGTTGTCGCTGGGCTTGTCGGCAACGGGATGACGGCAATGGTTCCGTGTGATGCGCCGGCGATTTTGGCCATGAGGGCGTTGAGTGGTTTGGCCTCAACGGGAATACCCGTGAGCTCGACGTCGTGGGCGGCGAGGGTTTGGGCAAGGGCTACTTTGGTATTACCAGAGCTCCTGCCTGTGGCGCTCCAATAGAGAACTACTTTGTGTTCAGCGCGTGTGAGGGCGACATAGAGCAAGCGCTTGGAGTCGTAGTACACGTCGTCTTTATAAAGAAGGTCACGTCCATATGGGTCGCCTGCTTTTTGACCTGGGACATCGCGTTTGTAATCGTCTTTATAGATGTCTGCGTATTGCGGGTGGTCGGTTCCTGTGGGGTCGAAGATCCATTTCCCTGCTCCAGGGAATCCTGAGGCGATGTCGAGAATGCGACGAGATGATGTTTCGCCAGGGAAGGTAAATGAAAACATGTGCGGGTTGCTACCAATAGTCGGTGGCTTTTTAATGAGCGTGGGCAAAAAGACAATGGGAAATTGCAAGCCCTTGCTGGAGTGAATTGTCATGACCTTCACGGCAACTTCATCGCCTTCAATGCGCCGTTCAAATTGCTCATTTCGACTGTCGGAGTCGTTGACAAGTTCCGTGAGCGTTTCAAAACATTCACCTGCTCCTGCATTGCGGGCAAAGCGCGGAATGGAAGCGAGTATTTCGGCTAGGTGATCGAGGTCGGTGATGTTGCGTTCGCCGTCGTCTTCGCCAAGAACACATTGGAGGAAACCGGCACGGTTGCGGAAGGATAAAAAGAGTGCCGCAACGCCACGTTCGTGGAGGAGTTCTGCATTCTCAGCACAGTCGCGTTGCCATTTGGCTACATCGTCATCACTCGCTTGAGCGAGTTCGTCTTCGCTCACATTGCCAAACCACGACAATGCATACGCACGAACGAATTGTGGTTTGCCAGGGTTGGCGAGTGCGCCCAGCAGCATGAGCCAGTGCATAGCTGCTTGTGAACCAAACACGCTGTCGGTTTTAAAGCGCACAGCGGGAACAAGCGATTCATGTAAATAGCGCACGGCGGTTTCGGCGTCGCTGTGGCTATTCACCAAAATGGCAATGTCGTTAGGTGTGATTGCGCGAGTAGCACCATCGGTCTTTGACTTTTTGTCGGGAATATTGCCGTGCTGTAATAGTTCCACTACGTGGTTGGCCATATCGCGCCAGAAAATACGCTCTGCTGCTGCTGTGTCATTGTTCCAGATTTTAGGCTTGCCAGGTTTGCCCGATTTACTGATATCTCCGGGTTCTGTGCGAGCGTCCAATTTAGGGTCGTTTGCTAGGTAGCGAATTTCTAGTGGTGCACCGGGGACATTGGTAGGTGCGGGAACTGAAATGGTGGTGACGGCGCCGTCTTCATTTTTCTTTGCGGCATTGACGGGAACGAAGAGAACATTTCCTGCGGTGTCAAAGGTGTTGTTCTTCAGCAGGGTTTCGAGTGCGGTGAGAAGTTTCTTGTCGCTGCGGTAGTTGGTGTCAAGTGCGTGGGCTTGTTTAACGTTTCTTACTGCGTCGATATACACCTGTACGTCGGCACCTCGGAAGCGATAAATAGCTTGCTTGGGGTCGCCCACGGTCACAAGAGTGACTTCTTGTGGGTTGGCTTCATAAACGTGTGAGAAAATTGACCACTGCGAGGCATCAGTGTCTTGGAATTCATCAACCATCACAATGGAGTACTGCGAAGCAATGGAGCGAGCAAGGTTTTGGGCAACTTCATCGTTCTTCTCGAGGGTTTCGGCAACCATGCGAATCATGTCGTCGTAAGTAATGATGCCTGCCTCGTAACTACGACGCTGGACCTCGGAAACAACTTTGTTTACCCAACTCGCAATTTCTTGAGCCTGTTGAGTGACCCCTAGATCACGCTCCCCAAGACTGTCTAATTTTGTGGAATGGGGTGACGGTTGAAGGGCTGGGAGCATCAATGTTTTAGGGTTACCCATACGACGTTTTACAGCATTGAAAAGTTGTGATAGTGAACTGCGTACGTCTGATGATGTCAGGGGGTGAATGACTTTATTTTTGTAACTTGAGTAAGTATTCCCGTGCAATTTCTCTGGATTTTTTGCCATCGGGTCAAT
>CAIOHI010000014.1 GCA_903858075.1 uncultured Actinomycetes bacterium | reverse complement strand
CTGACGAATTGAATTAATTGACATTTTTCTTCCTCCGAAGATTGCTGGAGAAAGAAGAGTGGGTCGAAGGTGGGGTTCTCCCACCTCGCGGACCGCCCTTCCTTCGAGGACTGGTAAACGCATATAGATCAGGCGACCGGACTTGCCTTCCACAGCTTGCGCTGAGAAGTTTTACCGTTGCGGGACAGTGCCGGACTTTTACCGGACTTCGCTGTTTTCTATATCTCACAACTATTGCTGTGATGTGGTGACTATATCAGAGGAAATTCAACTCACAAGATTCGCAAAGCGAGAGATGCCTTCAACGATGTCGTCGTCACCGAGAGCAAACGAGAATCGCGCATAGCCAGGCGTACCAAACGCTTCACCAGGAACGAAAGCAACCTTTGCTTGGTCGAGCACGATGTCGGCAAGGTCGAGGGTGGTATGCGCTGTGATACCGCCATATGAACGACCGAGCAAACCCTGCACCTGTGGGAAGCAGTAGAAAGCACCTTCTGGTTCAAGGCACGTTACGCCGGCAATGTCGCTCAACATTTTGTGCATTGTTTTTCCACGACGCTCAAATGCTGTGCGCATCATCTTCACAGCTTCAAGGTCGCCACTCACTGCAGCAAGTGCAGCAACTTGTGCAACGTTTGAAACGTTGCTTGTGGAATGCGACTGGAAATTAATTGCGGCTTTCATGACATCGTCTGGGCCAATCATCCAGCCCACGCGCCAACCCGTCATTGCATATGTCTTTGCAACACCGTTCACAATGACGCATTGGTTGGCAATTTCAGGAACAAGTGTTGGCATTGAACTGAACTGATGCTTGCCATACGTGAGGTGCTCGTAAATTTCATCGGTAATGACCCAGATGCCGTGCTCCACTGCCCACTTACCTATCGCAGCAACTTCTTCTGGCGGATACACAGAACCACTTGGGTTGTCGGGCGAAACGAACAACAACACTTTGGTGCGAGGCGTGCGTGCACGCTCAAGTTGTTCCACTGTTACTCGGAAACCAGATTCTTCGGTGGTGTCAACGACAACTGGTACTCCCCCGGCCAAGGTGATGGCTTCGGGGTAGGTGGTCCAAAAAGGAGCAGGGCAAATGACTTCATCACCTGGGTCGCACAAGGCAGCGAAGGCAACGAACACTGCGTGCTTGCCACCGTTGGTAACCATTACCTGACTGGCCTTGCATGTGAAGCCGCTGTCGCGCAAGGTTTTCACTGCAATGGCTTCACGCAACTCTGGAAGTCCCGCTGCAGGCGTATAGCGGTGGTTCTTCACGTCGTAACACGCTTTGGCAGCAGCCTCAACAATGTGGGCTGGAGTAGGGAAATCGGGCTCACCGGCACCAAAGCCAATGACATTTTCGCCCTTCGCTTTGAGGGCTTTCGCCTTCGCATCGACGGCAAGGGTGGCTGATTCGGCAATGGCCGCAAGGCGAGCAGATACGCGCCCGAGTTTTGCTGGAGAGGTCATGAATGCAATGCTTGCACAGTGAGCACAATTCCCCCCCAAACAATTCGCATTCCCCAAGAATTTTTACCAGCCGATGGACGCTTCGGATGCGGGCCGTCCAAGGTCCGCCCCGAGCAGCTCAGTGCATTTGGCACGCGTGGAGCCCAACTTTTAGGCACTTCCCACAGGCAAGCCCCCATCAAGAACCTCGTGGGCTCTGTACGCAGCGGCCTGAGTGAATTATTTAACTTGCCCGATGGCTGGGAAATTGTCATGGGTAACGGCGGCTCCACCGTGTTCTGGGACGTCGCCACTTTCGGCCTCATCGAGTCGCGCAGCGAGCATCTCGTCTTTGGCGAATTCTCTTCAAAGTTTGGTGAAGCAGCAGCCGCTGCTCCTCATCTTGGTCAACCCGTCATTGTTTCTACTGAACCCGGCACGCATCCGGTCGCAAGAAAAGAAGACGTCGATGTGTACGCATTCACACACAACGAAACATCAACTGGTGTTGCCATGAAATTACAACGGCCCGCCTTTGCCGACGATGCATTAGTAGTTGTCGATGCAACATCTGCAGCAGGTGGTCTGCCTTGGAACCCAAGCGAAGTAGACGTGTATTACTTCGCGCCACAAAAATGTTTTGCGGCCGATGGCGGACTATGGCTTGCTGCATGTTCACCGCGCGCTCTTGAACGCATCAATTCCATTGCCGCTTCAAAGCGCTGGTGCCCCGCATCGCTCGATTTAAAAATTGCACTCGACAACAGCGTTGCAAACCAGACCTACAACACTCCAGCACTTGGCACTCTCATTTTGCTTGATGAACAAATTTCATGGATGCTGAAAAATGGTGGGCTCTCATGGTGTGTTGCACGTTCGCAAAAATCTGCAGATCATCTCTACTCATGGGCCACCGAGCGTTCATGGGCAGAACCCTTCGTTCGCAATGCAGCCGAGCGTTCTGCTGTGGTCGGAACCATCGACCTCACCGGCGTTGAGGCCAGCGATATCAATGCTGCCCTACGTGCCAATGGCGTTGTAGACACCGACTCTTACCGCAAATTAGGAAGAAATCAGTTGCGTGTTGGCATGTTCCCGGCAATTGACCCCGAAGATGTTGTGCAATTAACGAGGAGTATTGACTTTGTGGTGGAACAATTGGTTCCATGATTTCTAAAGACGTGCTCACTGCAAGCTGGGACGACATTGCCCCGCTACGTGACCCCGTCTTTCTTATCGCGCTGCGCGGCTGGTTCGATGTATCAAATGCGGCAACTGCCGCCATTGAGTGGTGTGTTCAAGAACGCGTTGTCACCATTGTGGGAAGCATTGACCCCGACCCGTTTTTCGATTTCACTCATGAGCGACCCGAGGTGTATCTCGATGAAGATGAAGAACGACAATTGCGGTGGCCAGAAAACAACATCTACATTGCACGTTTTCCCGAAGGCGCACGCGACCTCGTTCTTCTGTCGGGTGTAGAGCCACACAT
>CAIOHI010000013.1 GCA_903858075.1 uncultured Actinomycetes bacterium | reverse complement strand
TGCTTGGATACGCCGTAGATGGCTTCGGCATTTACGGTCCTCGAGGCGCTGATGGCAAACTCGTTACTAACGCCCAATTAGATAAGTGCCACGGCAGGGTGGGTGAGGTCATGTTCAATGGTAAGAAGCAGAACATGTACCACTATGTGCTCAACAACGAGTACCCGTACTCCATCGGATGCCTTCGTGGTACCCCTCAGCCGATGGTTGCGATGAACCACTAAAAGTTTTGTTTACTGTTTCGCATTCAATGCGATGGAGAAGAGGTGCCATGCGCCGTCTGTGGTTGGTGACCATAGAGCGGCACCTTCTTCTAGGTAACTGACAAGTGCATTAATTGGTGCTTGTCGTGGGAAGGTCTTGTCTTCGTCTGCACAGGGGATGATCAAGACATTGTGAGGTGCCAAAATCGCCAGACTTTCTCCATTTTGGTTTTGTGCTATTCGTCCAGTGGAGAACAGCTCGCGCAGCCGGGTGGTGTCACGGCATTCGTAGATGGCAACACTGCCACTCAATTGAAGCGTGACGACACCTTCTCCGATCTCAATAACGGTTACTGCCCGCCATTGCCCAGACCCTTCTAAAGCCTTTCGTGCTTGTATGAAATGCACGGAATGCCCTGGTGTGTAAATGGTTTCTTTACTCATGTTGTTGCTCCTCATCGATCTTGGCGTTACCACCGACTTGAAATCGGTTGGTGATCTTCAACGGGCCAAGCCCCTCAGATCGTCTGGATGATTACAAGACCACCGTAACTTCAGGGTGTGAGATGGGTGCGTACCCCACTCATTTCCTTGCTGTACTTGGCGTTGAGTTCCGTGGAGTGGCAAGGTAGTTGCATGCATTTTGATGTCGCCATCATCGGAGCAGGCCCTGGCGGTTCCGCTGCTGCCATGACCGCAGCACGGGCGGGCCTCAAAGTCTTGCTGTGTGAAAAAGGTGGTTATGGCCGCGACAAAGTTTGCGGCGATGGCCTCACCCCTCGGGCAATAGGTGCCTTGCAAGATCTGAAAGTTGATTTTTCTCCTGCGCATCGCATTGATGGCTTGCGCATGATTGCGGGAAAAAAAGAACGAGAGTTGTTGTGGCCTTCCAACACCGCCTTCCCGAATCATGGGGCAGTGTGGCCACGTCAAAGATTCGACCAGTATTTAGTAGACATTGCCATCGCAGCGGGCACCGATGTGCGCTTCAATTCAGAAGCTCTTCCCGCCTTTGATGCTGGCAAAGTAGTTGGCGTTGAAGTGGGTGGCGAAGTGATTCGCGCATCACTTGTGGTGCTTGCCGCTGGCGCCCAAGGAGCTGCAGCAAAAATGTTGGGTGCTGTTCGTGACCCCAATGAAACTTTTGGTTTAGCCATTCGGGCGTATGCGCAAACACCGCGACACGCCGAGCGTTATTTGGAAGCGTCTCTCAGTTTGCAAGATGAACATGGAACCGCAGTGCCGGGGTACGGGTGGATGTTCCCTGCGGGTGATGGAACAGTGAACATTGGTGTGGGTGCTCTCAGCACCATGAAGGGTTTCAAGAAACTCAACCTCAATACATTGCTCGATCAATATGCATCGCTCGTTCGTGAGTCGTGGACACTTGGCGAATACATAGAAAAGCCACGCGCATGGCGCTTGCCCATGAGTTGTATGAAACGTTCTGGCCCTGGGTGGGTGGCAATTGGCGATTCCGCCGGATTCGTAAACCCCATGAATGGTGAAGGCATTGACTACGCCTTGGAGTCGGGAATGCTCGCGGTGAATTGCTTCCTCGATAACCCTGAAACCGCACCGCAGGAATATGACCGCCAAGTAGGCGAGCGCTTCGACGACTTCTTGCGCACAGGCCGCAGGTTCAGCCTGATCATTGGACACCCCTGGTTGTTGAAGCCAGGTCTACGCATTGCTGTAGGAACACAAAGTGCTGCCGACATCACCCTTGCAGTAATGGGAAACCTTATTGATTCGTCAACGCCTGGCGCTGCAGGCAAGGTAATGCGCCTTGCCGACAACGTGTTGCGTATTGCCGATCCTGTACTGCGGCGTACGCGGGCGAAGGCGTAATTTGCCTTCTCGCAATGCTCTACATTGAGGGCATGGGTGTTTCGGTAAAGAAGAACTATTTCAACGGCTTGCGCGGCGCACTGGAAGATATTGCTCGCGATGAATTTTGGCCAACGACTTTTGTTTCAGAGCCATCGGCGCCGCCAGATGTGCATTGGCACGCATGTGATGTGCACGGATACGTCATTAGCGGTAACTCCACCATTCTCGACGGAGAAACAGGGCAGTGGCTGTCGCTCTCGGCCGGAGACAAACTCATTATCCCCGCAGGTGCTCTGCACATTGAAGGCGAGTCCGAGAGCACCGTTGTCTACGTCGTAGCAACGCGTGACCAGTTGCCATTCAAAGAAGTATTTCAACTGCTTCCAGCAGATGACCCGCAACGCCCGCGTTAGCTAAGGCTTCATTACAACCCAGCCGCGGTTTTGTAGTTCCGCTGCAAGATCGTCGTCGCTTAATTTCTTAAGCATGCGCTGTTCGGGAGTACGTTTTGCCGGCAAGCTTGCCGACTTCTTTTGAAATGAAGAGTGTTGTGTCTCGGCGGGTTCGCTATTGGGGAACTCTGCAGCGTCGTTGAGTTGGGTAATAAAAGCTTCTGCTTCATCTCGTGTGAATTTCCCGCCTGCTTGACGTTGGTTGAAACCCATTGGCCCGCGCGCATCGCGAAAATCGCTATGACCTGCTGCTTGAAGAAGGCTTAATAGCTCTTTGATCATTTGCATGGGAGCGGGTGGTCCTGAGGGTTGGCCAAATGCCATAGGGAACTACTTTCATTTATTTTTTTGTAACGCTATTGACTACACGGTCACACTACATCGGTGCTGTCACACGTCAAGTGCCAGCAATAACTGCACTGCGGGTCAGATCATCTGTCGGTTACTTCAGCGAACACTCGTCGAGAAGCTCGCTGTAACGCGTCACCATTTTGTCGCTGTTTGTTATTTCATCAATGGTGAATTCGGTATAGAGCGCAGTAGCTACGCATTCGGCATCGGTGTTTTCTTCCGAGCGCATAATGAAGGCCATATCGCTTGCACGCCAAAAGATTTGTGAAGTGTCGTCTGTGGTAGGAAGCGAATGTTTTACTTTTGTTCCCGGGTCGCATACAGAAATAGCAACGTGGTCATCAGTTTCTTTCACCTGCGCGTTAGCGAGGGTTGAGGTCTTTGCCCAAGTCGAAAATGCTGCAGAGAGCTTTTGTGTTCCTGTACTGGTTGAGCCAACAACATTCATGGCGACACAAAATTTACCTTTTGCATTCTTGTCTTTTGCGCGGTATGCGGTGTAGTGGCCATTGCCCCACATGTCGCTCAATTTGAGAGCCTCGGGTGCTCCAAGTGCTCGCACCAAAATGAAATAAATATCGAGTTGGTTCAGCTGGTCGCTCAGCGCGTATTCATTTTTACTAGGAACAGCTGGCGGCTCTATTTCGGTGGGTTCTTCACCCACAAAATACTTCGACGGCAAAATGATTTGTGCAAGGGAGCGGGGTTGCTTCTTGAGGAAGACATCGGTAATCGCTTGCTGGCCTTTTTGCTTCAACGCAGCAATAAACGTGGGTCCAAAAACATACGGTGCCGATTGTTGTGCGCTGAGAACTTCTGGAATCGACTTCACCTTTGTGTCAGAAGAAGTGGTGTCTTTTTGATACAGCTCAAGTTCTTTGTCGTCAAAGTTCTCTTCGACGTACATGTTTTCAGCGGCATTGGCGTGGCCTTCAAGAATGGCTGTCATGGCAACTGACTCTTCGGAAGTGGTGTGGCGACGGTCTATGCGCGCTAGCCCAAATTCTTGGTCTTGAAGGGCGTGCGCCAACTCGTGTACGACAACAGCTCGTAGCGATGCCGAGAGTTCTCCGCCTTTCAGGGCTGCGGCGTCACTGCGAATAACCATTTCGCGATCTGTTGGTGAATAGTAGGCAAGAGTATTTCCAGAGCTGAGATCATTGAGCCCGCTAAAGGAATCAAATGAACCATTTGCCAAGCCAAGTGTGCGCAACAGTGCATCGAGATCGGCGTAGTACTGCTTGTCGTCAGTAGAAAGATCTGCTTCGTCGTTCACCACAAGTTTGTTGAACTCTTTGTCGTTGAGAAACCGTGCACTCACGGGGTGCCGAAAGCTATAACCCGTTTGCTTCTCAACAAAAGATGCAAGTGGCGCAAGCCGGGTATCCCATTTGTCTGGCCAGTTGTATGCGAAAGGCTTCCACTCGCTCAGACCCCATGATGCAGCTGCAAGCAGCAGTGCTGCGCTCATGAGAAGTGCACTTTTCCGTGCGCGTTGTTGACGAGCCATCTTTTCCTACTTGAACTAGTCGATGTCGATCCATTGAGGAGCACGTGCGAGCAGGTCGAGGCTTACTTCGCGACACTTGTCGAGAATTTTGCAGAACCCCTCGTCACGCACGGCATAAACATCGGCAAGAGGAACGGGCACTCGTGACACCAAGGTCAAAGAGCGTTCGGGGGCGTCGGTCACCGATGCAAAAGAGTCAATTGCAGAAACTTCAATGGGCAATTCAATGCCGCCAACACCAGCGAGTTCGGTCGCAAGTACCAAAAGATCGGGTGGGCGAGTGAGCGGCGGAAGTGTCCACGTGAAGACCAACTGAAATTGGAAATCTCCGGGCGGCTCATCGTCGGGGTCGTCGAGTTTCACCACAACGTCTTCAAAGCCAAGCAAAACCCGCGGGTCAACTTCAAGAGACATGTGAAGGTCAATAGGACCGCTACAGGCTTCCTCAGGATGGAGGTCAACTTCCCACATTTGGCGCAATGAATAGGTCTCTACAAAATGTCGCTCATCGTGCACATGGAAACCATGGTCGACGGCATGGCTTTTCAGGTCAGAAACAAAGCCTGCAACGTCAATAACTGCCACGCCGTGACACTACCGTTACCTTGTGGCCGAACTCTCTTCCGTACTCACGTCTTCATCTTCCGATGAGGAAATTCTTTTCGCGTTACGCCAAGGAGCCGGAATCGCTCAAGCAATGGCAAGCACCATTACCGATTGGTCTTTTTCTGGTGCCGTCAGTGGCCAGTACCGCGCCGACCTCTCGGTGAACGATGCTGTGCTCGGAGCCTTCAGCGGCTTTGGCTGTGGTGTGCTGTCAGAAGAAAGCGGGGCAACAGGAACGGTGCCCGCGACCCCGAGCGATCTTGGCGAAGGTTTGGTCATTGTGGTTGACCCTATTGATGGCAGCACCAATGCGAGCCGCGGAATACCTTGGTTTGCAACAGCACTGTGTGCAGTTGACCAGTACGGCCCGCGCGTTGCAGTGGTTGCTCAGTTGTGTGCACCTCATGTTGAGTACGTCGCCATTCGTGGCAAGGGTGCATGGCGAAATGGGGTAGCACTCACCGCTCGAACCGAGCGCCCCATGGCCGAGTCGGTTATTGGTGTGTCGGGTCCGCCTCCGGCCGAACGCCCATGGTGGCAATTTCGAGCGTTGGGTTCTGCCGCCCTCGACCTATGTTTGGTCGCCGAAGGAGCTCTTGATGGGTACCTTGACTGCGATACGCATGGGGTCTGGGACTATTTGGCTTCTCTGCTCATTTGCCAAGAGGCGGGGGTTCTCATGGCCGATGCCTTTGGCCGAGAGCTCTGCCACTTCAGTCATACCGAGCGCCGCACCCCCGTTGCGGCCCGAGGTGAGGTCAACCTCCAGGCACTATGCGACCTGCGCAAAGCCTCTTCCTGATCTATGGTATGAAAATGAAACTTAATTTAAAGGTGATTGCCACAGCATCTGTCGTCGTCGTTTTAGCTGCTTGTGGCGGCGGAGGTGGGGGAGCCTCAACAGCTGGCCCCGATGTAACGGTTCCTGAAGCAACAGGTACGTCACAAGACACCGGCCTTGCTCCAAACCCCAATGGGTTTGCATTCCCGAACTTCGGTTCAGCAGGAACTCCTGAAGTGTTTGGTGAAACAGATCTTGTTTCGATGTTTGGCGCAACGCCCGACATTTGTGTTGACGGTATTGCCGAACCATGCAAGCCAACGGCAGAAGCTGCTGCATGGGCCCGCATGGTGAACGACTCGCGCGCTGCAGGTCACTGCGAAGGCTTTGTAGTGTTGGCAGCTGCTCGTTTTTCGCAAGCTGTGAAACCAAACTCAGTGGAGTTGTTGAACCAAGGCGATGTAACGCACGGAATTATGCGCGCATTTGCGACTCAGTTTTTGAAAGAAACGCAAGACGAAACAAACCAGTGGGCAAAGAAGTCAATTAAAGAAAAAGTTGCTGCACTTGAAGCATCGTTCGCCAAGAAAATTGTTGGCTACAGCCTTGGTGTGTACACCGATGAAGGCGGCCACGCTGTATTGCCTTATGCCGTTGAGTATGAAACTGCCGATTTAGCAAAGATCAAAATTTACGACTCCAACTGGCCTGGCCAAGATCGTTTCGTCAAGGTAGACCTTGCCGCAGGCACATGGGAGTTCTCGTTCGCTGGAGCCGACCCAAACAATGACCCCAATGCATGGACAGGTAAGTCGAAAGATATCGACATCACTTCAATGGGCACTCGCGAAACAGGAACATGCCCCTTCTGTGGTGACAAGAGTGCAGTACAGAAGTCGCTTCTGGTTGTGCGTTCCGCATTGCCAAACTGGAAAATTGAAACCGCCGATGGCGTGCTCACCCCAGGCTCAAATGAAATAGGCAATAGCAGCGTGCGCCCATTGCGTTCATCTTCTGCGGGCCCAGCAACAAATGCTCCTACCGACTACATCGTTTCCATTCCCGACGATAAGCCAGCAAAGTTCACTTTGCCATCGGCTACTCGCATCTCGGGAATCACTTCAAAAGTCGCTGTACAAATTGATACACCGGGTTCTGCGGATACAACAATTGATCTCAGCAGCGATGCGGTTTCAACAAATAACCCTGAAGTAGTGCTCACACTTGCCGATGGCAACTTGGTGGGCTCGTCAAACGGCGACAACAACTCGGTCACCTCTTCTGGTGAAGCAGTGCAAATTGTTGTTGATGGTGCAAATGGAACTCCAGTAACGGTCGATGTAAACGCCGATGCCGCTGCAGTTGATGTGCGTACTCCTGGCCGTGACGGTGTTGATGCAAACACCAGCTACGAAGTAGTCACACAAACTTCCGACACGCAGGTAGAACGCAAAGTTGTGGGCACCAACGGTAAAGAGACCACCAAAACTGAAGATGGTCAACTCGATAGCACCAAGGTAGAAAATGCTTTGCCCGATGCATTGAAGGCACCTGCAGTCAAGGGTGGTTTGCCCGATGCAGCCAGCCGCGCATTCGAAGTCGGCACTGCCGCAACAACCACAACTTCGGTAGCGGGTGGCCCAACCACAACCGCAAAAAAGACAACATCAAGCACGTTGAAGCCAACCGCAACAACCGCGCCACAAACCGCAACAACCGCGGCGAAAGTAGCGCGTTCGTCGGTTCGCGTTGACGTAAATGTTGATGGTTGGAGCCTTGCTGCAAGCGACCCGGCTTCATCGGGCTTTAGCGCAAACCTCACGGGCTCCGCCGGTGCCATTCAAGATGGCATCAACTGTGACTCGGTTGGCTGTCTTGAAGGGACCGCCACCGATGTTTTGGCAAGCGGTACCGACCCGGCCACGGGGGCAACCAGCACCACCACTTTGCAGTTCAAAATGTCGGGTGTGGCCTCCACATTTGATGTTCGATGCGGAAATGCCGGCAGTTGGGTGAAGGCTTCGCAGGCTGGTGGAGGGTTCTCGGCCACATGCTCATTTAGCAATGTGACGACCGATGAAACCGTTTACGTTCGCGCTTAAACCCCTATAAATCTTTCCTGAAACGCCGGTGCCTTGTAGCGCCGGCGTTTCTGCGTAAAACTAGGTTTAATGTTAAACATGAAACCTTTCCCCCTTCGCCTAGGTGCCGCATTCGTTCTCCTTGCTGGCCTACTCGCGTTCTTTTCGCCCGCCGCGCAAGTACATGCCGATGCTGGTGAATCACTCGTAGCGGGTCGTGCCGTCGCTGGCTCATTGTCGGGTGGTTCGTATCATACGTGTCTTGCAAAAAATGGAAACGTGTATTGCTGGGGTTTTAACAATAATTTCCAAATAGGTGATGGAACAACAACTGATCGAAATACTCCGCAGATGGTAAACGGTTTAACTTCACCAATTTCAGTTGCGGCTGGAGGTACGCAGTCGTGTGCAACGCAAACCGATGGCTTGCTGTTGTGCTGGGGAAATCAGGCTGGGTACACCCTCAACGGCTCGGCAAACCCGAATCCCATTGGTGCTCCTTCGAAAATTCA
>CAIOHI010000012.1 GCA_903858075.1 uncultured Actinomycetes bacterium | reverse complement strand
CCGTCGCCTACAACTAGTGCAGACATTCGCTTCACAAACTTAGAAGTGAATTCATCGAGCACTTGAGTATGCACATAGAAGCGATTTGCGGCGGTACACGCTGCTCCTCCATTGCGCATTTTTGCAATCATTGCGCCATCAACTGCGGCGTCAATATCTGCATCATCACAAACAATGAAAGGCGCGTTACCACCTAATTCCATGGAGCAGTTCACGATGTTGCCAGCGGCCTGACTCAGCAGAAGTGATCCCACACGTGTACTTCCCGTGAACGACAATTTGCGCACAATGCCGGTAGCAAGTAACGCTGCAACAGCCTCGCCCGGAGGATCGGGCGTAATCACCTGAAGCACTCCATCGGGCAAACCAGCACGTTTCAAGATCTCTGCAATGGCATATGCGGTCAGCGGCGTCTCGTGAGCAGCCTTCAACAACACGGTGCAACCAGCCGCCAATGCAGGGCCTACTTTGCGAGTGGCCATAGCTGCAGGAAAATTCCACGGCGTGATGCACAAAGCAACACCAACGGGCTCACGTGTTACAGCCAACCAATTAGTGCCATTGGGGGCTTGGCGCAGATCTCCGTCGATTCGCACGGCCTCTTCGCTAAACCAGCGAAAGAATTCCGCCGCATACGACACCTCTGCCCTTGCGTCGGAAAGAACTTTTCCGTTTTCGCTCACAATGAGTTCAGCCAGCGCCTCTTGCTCGGCAATCATGATTTCGAAGGCTTTGCGCAGGATCTCGCCGCGTTGACGTGGCAGGGTTTTGCGCCATGTTGTGAATGCAGTTGATGCAACCTCTGCCGCTGCAACACACTCCGGAACAGAATGTTTATGTACTTCAGATACCAGTGAGCCATTCGCAGGATTCACAATTTGAATATTTCCCATGCACCATTCTGCCCCAGTCACCTATCTACGGCTGACCAGGGCAAGCAGAAAGGCCCGGCGCTTTCGCACCGGGCCTTTCGCAGTTACTAACTGGGTAGAGGGTTTATGCTCCGCCGTTTGTCTTTGCAAGTTGGGCGACTGCCTTCTCAAGGATTTTTCCAACAAGTGGTGTGTACCCAGCTCCGGGAGCTGATTTCGGTGCACATGTGTTCAAGAAATAACCAAAGAAACGCTTCACGCTTGCCATATCTGCACTTGCGGTAGAGCTTGCCAAACCGTATGACACAGCATTGATTGGGTAAGCATCAGTTGCAGTGTAGGCATAGTTCTGATTAACCAATCCTTCGGCGCTCACCTCTGCACCTTCAAGCCAAGAGGCCGAAGTGATCGGTGATGGGGAAACATAGGTTTTTCCTGGGTTCTGAATAGCTGCTGCCTTTACGCCACGCTCTTCCAAGAAGGAAAGCTCTGCATAGGTAATTGCACCGTTGGTATCGCGCACAGCACTAGAAACGCCTTCATTACCCTTTGCGTTCTGGAATGAACCATCTGTAGGCAAGGTACCTGGGAAACCAGTGCTGTATGTATCGCTAGTTGGCTTATTCCAGATTGCTGGGAATGACTTATTCAAAAAGTTGATGAAGTTGTTCGTTGTACCAGAACCATCGGAACGGTGTACAACACGAATAGCAAGATCTGGCATCGTGATTGTGACGCCGTCTTTCACAGTTGCGACTGCGAGGACACCGATTGCGTTCTTGCCAACGTTTACCTGATACGTGGTGTTAGCCACGTAGGTTGCAGTTTTTGTCATTGGCTTCGTGTATCGAGAATTAATGATGGACTTAGTTGCACCACCAAGAGTCGCGGCCGTAATTGTTACTTTTGCGTTCTTGTACTTTGTCTTCGCAGCTGCAGTCATTTTGACCGAGAAAGTTACGTTTGACTTAACCCTTGTAGCGGTAACGGTAACGCCGAGCTTTGTAACAGAAAGTTTCTTTGCCACTGTCGAAGCTTTGTTTGAAGCAAGAATCGCTGGGTCATTCCACTTTGTGATCTGACCAGCAAAAATCTTTGCGACAGTCTCGCTGGTTAAGCGAACCTGAGCATCTGCTGGGCTCATGCCATCAACGCGATAACCAATTGCGATTGCTCCACCAATTAAGGGAACATACACAAGGTTTGCTGGAGCCGTGCCACTCGCGTACGCAGATTCAGACCCACCAAATTTATAGAGTCCACTTTTGAAATTGTCTTTACCTCTTGAAGAGCCCTGCGAGTCGTAGGTAATGGTGTCAACTTTGTTGGGGTTCGCCAGTTCGTTTCTGTTGAACCCAGATGCGCAGATATCCATTATGTTGGCCATGAAGGATGCTCCGCCGCCGCCAATAGCAGCAGCATTTGCCTGTGTTGAGACGGCAGCAGTGGTGGCGATAGCTAATGCTGCCACGACTGAGATTTTACGACGGAATGTCATTTGTATTTCTCCTTGGGATATTGGAAATGTTTCCACTTGCACCGTAGGAGATGGATTTAACCGGAAAAATACCAGCCGACAAACGAGAAGGGGTATTTAGGTAAACAATCCGTTAACTGAAAATCAGCCGAAACGACCTTGCACGTAATCTGCGGTGCGCGTGTCCTTGGGGTTCGAGAAAATACTCGTAGTGAGGTCGGCCTCAACCAAGTGCCCCGGTCCACCATCGGACAGGAAGAATGCACAATAGTCAGAGACGCGAGCTGCTTGTTGCATGTTGTGCGTCACAATCACAATCGTCATTGACTCTGAGAGTTGAACAATAGTTTCTTCCACTCGAAGTGTGGAGCCTGGGTCGAGCGCAGAACATGGCTCATCGAGCAATAGAACATCTGGCTTTAGTGCCAATGACCTTGCAATGCAAAGACGCTGTTGTTGGCCGCCCGACAGAGAACCACCAGGAGACTTGAGACGATCTTTTACTTCGTTCCATAAGCCAGCACGAGTGAGACAATCCTCAATGACTTCATCTTTATTGTCTGATTTGATCTTGGAGAGCTTCAGACCAGCCACCACGTTTTCCCCAATATTCATTGCAGGAAATGGGTTCGGCTTCTGAAATACCATTCCGATGCGCCGGCGCATATCAATAGCATTTACATCATCTGCATAAATATCGTTGCCTTCAAACAACACCTGTCCAGCCATTGCTGCTTTTGGAATGAACTCATGCATACGGTTCAACAAGCGCAGGAAAGTCGACTTGCCGCAGCCAGATGGTCCAATCAAGCCTGTGACTGTGTTTTCTGGAAAGTGTAGAGAAACATCCGCTAGCGCGTGATGCTTATCAAACCATGCATGTACCCCCCGAGTCTCAAGGCCACTCTCGCCTTTTGCCTCAAGGTTGTCTGCATTGCGTCGAGTCGTGTCGTTCATCACTGTTGGCTCCATTTGAATATTCGAGTTGATTACTTCTTTAGTTTCTAAGTTTGGGGTATCCATATATGCACTACTTTCTGCTTAAACGGGCACTTAGGCCACGGGCTACCGAGAACAAAACAAAAACGACGATCAGCAAAACTAGCGAGCCACCCCACGCACGTGTTGTTGCGTTTGCGTCTCCCAGGCCAAGGTTCGAGAAAATGTAAATTGGCAAACTTGCAATTGGCTCGTTTAGATTTCGACTTGTTGCCACGAAGTAAGAGGCCGTGAGAAGCAGCGGTGCAGTTTCTCCGGCTACGCGAGCAATACCGAGAATCGCCGAGGTAACAAGACCCGTCGCGATGGTGGGAAGCACAACTTGAAACACAGTTCGGGCTTGACTTGCGCCAAGGGCATAACTGGCAGCACGTAGTTCATCAGGCACTAATTTCAATACTTCTTCAGATGTACGCGCAACAGTGGGCAACATGAGAATTGTGTATGCAAGCGCCCCGGCCCAAGCACTAAAACCGCCGAAAAATATACAAATGGTTGAGTAAATAAAGAGTCCGGCCACAATCGATGGAACTCCACTCATCGCTTGAGTGAAAAACCGCACTGAGCTGGCGAATCGACCTTTGATCTCGACAATATAAATTGCTGCCGTTATTCCCAATGGAACAGAAATGAGGGAAGCAATGAGCACCATAACCAGGGTTCCAACAATGGCGTGGAGTGCGCCACCAAATTCAAGTGATTCGCCAGAGGCTGTAAAACGCATGTCTGTCGTGAGGTAACCCCAATAAAACGCTTTTGAACCCTTTTGATACACCGTGGTCACGATGGATATCCAGGGGATGACAACCACACCAAACATGGCCAGGATTACTGAGGATGCAACCCGATCTATAGCAACGTTGCGTCCGTGACGAATTGACTCGATGAGCACAACGACAGGCAGACATACTGCTAGCCCCAAATAGAAACCGAGTACGCCACCTAATTCTGTTGTGGAAGACAAGAGCCAACTAAACACTAAGGAAATACTCATGAGAATCGCAGAACGAATAAACGTTTGACGCTTCTTATTCCATGGTCTCTTCGGTGTGGGCACTTCGACTGCGTCAAGAATAGTTGTCATAAGATTTTTCTACTCCTGTTAACGATGAAGGACGCCATGAAATTGACCAAGAGCGTTACAAGAAACAACACAAGGCCAGCAGCCATGAGTGCTTTCAGTTCATACTCTGTGGCTTCACCAAACTTTGTTGCAATGAGTGACGCCACATTTCCTCCGGCAGAGCCGAGGATTCTGAAGTTGATGTCAAACACAAGATTAAGTGTTAGATACACAGCAACTGTCTCGCCAAGTGCACGTCCCAGGCCAAGCATTGCACCGCCTACCAAACCACTGCGGCCAAAAGGAATGACAACGTTTCGTATTGCTCCCCACCGAGTTCCACCTAACGCGTACGACGCATCGATGAGGTCACGCGGTGCTTGGCTGTACACCTCACGCGCCACTGAAGTAACAATTGGAATAACCATGAGTGCAAGAAGTACTCCTGCCAAAAACGGCGACCTTCCAAAAATGCCAGATGGGACACTGAAGATGGGAATGAAATCGAGCCAACGCTCAAGTGGTACAGACCAATCTTCGATAATTGGCAACAAGACTGCGTAACCCCAAATACCAAAGATGACAGAGGGGATAGCTGCAACTAGGTCAAGAACCGCAGTAAGAATCAATCGCAATCTTTTTGGTGAGTAGTACTCAATAAACAACGCCACTGCAATTGCACAAGGCACAGCAATCACAATTGCAATCACCGACGTAATCACAGACCCCATGAGCATTGCACCAATACCAAGTACCGCAGTTGACGTATCCATCGGATCACCGATGTTCCACACTTCGCCTGTGATGAACGAGAAACCGAAATCAGAGAAAATTTCAAATCCTCGATAGAGGAGAAATGCACCGATTAAACCAAGTATCACAAGGGAGAAAAGTCCTCCCGTGGTGATCACACGACGAAAGATTCGATCAACAAGTGTGTACGACGAAACAAGTTTTCGGTGCTGGGGTACCAAGTCGTCTTGAATCACCCATAGATGTTCTCAGGGGTAGTTGTCGCCCAACCGACGGCAAGATGAACGGAAGGTGAACCCCACCAAGTTTTTTGGGGCTTTTATTGGGCTCTAACCGAAGGCGAGGATGCTGGTGGCTAGCGCCTGGACGTCCTCTGGGTCATGGGAGACAAGGACAACAGAGCCTTGATAACCCTGTACCAATGAGGGCAACAGGTCTCGGAGGCCTTGGCGGGACGAGACATCAACAGAGGCAAAGGGCTCGTCGAGAAGCAGCACCGGCGGCCGCAGGACAAGCGCACGAGCAAGGGCTGCCCGTTGGCGCTCCCCGCCGCTGACCTGCCCGGGTTTTCTATCCGCCAACTCATCGACTCCAACAAACGTCATCTCTTGTGCAGCTCGTGCGTGTGCCTCTTGTTTTGACAACCCAGTTGCACGCAGGCCATACGCAACATTTGCAATGAGTGACAGGTGAGGAAATAGTCGTAGGTCTTGAAAGACAACACCGCAGTGCCTATCTTGCGCGGGAGTAAAGGTCTTTGTGATTGGTTCATCCCACACCACATTGTCAAATGACAATCGCCCACTCTTTAATGCCGCAATGCCGGCGATGGTTTGCAACACAGTTGATTTTCCAGAACCATTTGCGCCAACGATTGCCAAAATCTCTCCGTGTTGCACTGTGACGTCAACTTCGCGAGAGAACTCTCCCCTGCCCACTTGGCCCTGCAACACCAAACTCATCGTTCAGCCCCAGACATCCAGCGATCTCGCAGACCGACCAACACTGCAACCGAGATTG
>CAIOHI010000011.1 GCA_903858075.1 uncultured Actinomycetes bacterium | reverse complement strand
GCCCAAAAAGCGCGGCGCAAAGAAAGTTGCGGCGAAGAAAGCTCCTGCCAAGAAGGCAGCTGCGAAAAAAGCTCCGGCAAAAAAGGCTGCTGCTAAAAAGGCAACCGTGAAAAAAGCTGCCGCTAAAAAACCAGCAAAGAGCACCGACGACTCATGACGACCCGCGGTACCTACATTGCCTTTGAGGGGCTAGAAGGTTGCGGCAAGAGCACGCACGTCACTCGCCTTGCAGAAAAGATCAATGCTGTTGCCACTCGTGAACCAGGTGGCACTCGCATTGGTGCACTGTTGCGCAGCATTTTGGCCGACCCCGAAAACACCGACCTCAACTCACGTGCTGAACTTCTGCTCATGACCGCCGATCGCGCCCAACACATGAGCGAACTCATTGAACCCGCACTTCAACGCGGCCAACACGTGGTGAGTGACCGCAGCATGTACTCCACACTCGCCTACCAGGGCTATGGGCGAGGTCTTGATGTTGACACCTTGCTCAGCATCAACACATGGGCACTCAACAATGTGCTTCCCGACATTGTGGTGTGGATCCAAATTCCAACCGAAGAAGCAAATACGCGCTTGGCTAAACGCAACCTCGACCGCTTCGAGCGTGAAGGCGCCGACTTCTTTGCCCGCATTGGTACAGGCTTTGCGGAACTGGCTGCAAAAGACCCGGCACGTTGGATACTCATCGACGGCCTCGAGCCAAAAGATGTTGTGGAAGAAAAAATTTTTGCCGCTGTTGTGGCACATCCATCCTTTACATTGCACTCATGAGTAATACCGCAGTGAGTTCAATGTGGGACGCCGTCATTGGCCAGCCCCACGCCGTTGAACTTCTGCAACGCCTCACCGAGCACCCTGTTCATGGCTTTTTACTCGTTGGGCCCGAAGGCTGCGGCAAAGATGAAGCCGCTCGTGCTTTTGCCACCACACTTCTCACAGGTGCAGCCGACCCTTTGTCGCGTGAAGGTCGCCTCATTGCTCATCAAGGTTTTGCCGACGTACATGAAATTTGGCGCGAAGGTGCATCTATCTCTGCCGAGATGGCACAAGACATTGTCGAATCCGCTTCACGTAGCCCCATTGAGTCTGCACTCAAAATCATCATCTTGCATGAGGTGCATCTCATGGCCGAAGCTGCTGTAGTTCGCTTGCTCAAAACATTTGAAGAACCAACTGCACATGTTGTTTTCATTCTTCTTGCCGACTCACTCGTACCAAGCCTCGTCACTGTTGCTTCTCGTTGTGTTGTTGTTCAGTTTGGTGAAGTAAGCCCCGACATCATTGAGGCTCAACTCATTTCTGAAGGCATCGCACAAGCCACTGCACAATCTGCATCACATGGCGCTGCTGGCAACATCGGGCGTGCTCGCTTACTTGCACAAGATGGTGCATACGCAGCACGCCGTTCAGCATTTAGCAATGTTCCCACTTCGCTCGACGGTTCTGGTTCAGTTGCACTCGCACTTGTTGACGACATTGTTCAACGCATTGAAGCCGCAACGGTTCCACTTGAAGAACAACACAAACTCGAAATTGAAGAACTTGAAAAACGTGTGAAAGCAACGGGCGAACGTGGCAGTGGCCGTAAGACTCTCCTCGAAGCCCACAAGCGCCAACTGCGTCGCTTCCGCAGCGATGAACTTCGCAGTGGCCTCGCCGTACTTGCCGGTGTGTACCGCGATGCAATGTCGCATGCTCACAACGCACATAAAACTCACGACTACGCCGAAGCGGTTGCACACATCCACACCGCAATGCACAACCTGGGGCTCAACGCCAACGAAACCCTTCTCTTGCAATCCCTATTCCTGCGCCTCCCCATTGTGCGTGGCGCAGAACTTTTGTAGTTTTCCGGGGAAGACGACCCGCGAATCATGCGCCTTCGCCTCTTGACGATAAAGTGAAGTCCTTGCCCAGGTAGCTCAGTCGGTAGAGCAACGCACTCGTAATGC
>CAIOHI010000010.1 GCA_903858075.1 uncultured Actinomycetes bacterium | reverse complement strand
GACCTTCTTGAGCTTCGTCGGTCATGTATGCCAACCGCGTTGCTTCTCCTGCAAATATTTGTTGTCCAACAAGACCATCGTCAATGAGATTGAAAGAGAACTTCAACATGCGTTGAGCAGTAGGACTCTTTTCGTTCACTTCCTTGGCCCATTGAAGAGCAGTGCTCTCAAGTTCGCTGTGAGGAACAACTGCATTGACCATGCCCATGCGGTGAGCATCGTCGGCAGAGTACTCACGACCGAGGAAAAAGATTTCACGAGCAAATTTCTGACCTGTTTGGCGCGCGAGGTATGCAGAGCCGTAGCCGCCATCGAAACTTGCTACGTCGGCATCGGTTTGCTTGAAGCGGGCATGTTCTTGCGACGCAATGGTGAGGTCGGCAACTACGTGCAAACTGTGGCCACCACCTGCGGCCCAGCCGGGCACGACACAAATGACAACTTTTGGCATGAAGCGAATGAGGCGTTGCACTTCAAGAATGTGCAGGCGCCCCATGCGCGCAGGGTCGCGGTCGGCAATGTCGTTACCTTCAACGTATTGATAGCCGTCTTTGCCGCGAATGCGTTGGTCGCCACCGCTGCAAAATGCCCAGCCACCATCTTTGGGCGAAGGACCATTTCCAGTGAGAAGTACACAACCCACATCGCTGCTTTGCCGCGCGTGATCGAGCGCTGTAAAAAGTTCATCTACCGTGTGCGGGCGAAACGCATTGCGCACTTCTGGCCTATTGAAGGCAATGCGAACTGTTCCGTGAGCTTTTGCACGATGGTACGTAATGTCGGTGAAGTGAAATTGAGGAACGTCATCCCACTGGGTGGCATCGAAAATATCGGAAACAGTCACGTCAATATTGTGCCGTCATTAGAGGTGAGGAACCTCATTTTCGTCACGATTTCTTATTGAGGGCGCGAAGCGCTAACCACCATGTTGCAACTGCCGCTGGCATGCGCTCATGGTATGCCTTCCATAGGTCACCGGCATCGGCGGGGAGTGGCTGCATATTTGTTTCAGGAAGTGGCGATGCCGTGGCAATGGGGTCAATCCATTCAACGCGGAAATCGGTGAACAAATGCGTCAGCAATTTTGCATCGGTCTCGTGATGATCTGAGGTCTGGTGCTCTAGGAACCCGTTGTAGTCATTAAATGACAAGAGCCCGTAGTACTGATTCTTTTCCGCACCACGCCAGTATTCGTATCGCAGCACATGATCTTCATTGTCATGTGTCGAGTTCCAGAGACGTGCAAGCACCTCTTCAAACTCTTTTTCTTTGCCTTCTTGGACTGTGATGTGCGCCAAAATTGTTGCCATGCCACAACGCTACTCAGGCCGTGTGGGTTCCTGCGAAGGGGAAGTTATAGGGCACCATGAAGGCGGTTAATGAGTGCAGCAATGTCGTTAAAGCGCAAGAACAAGGGGCTGAGAGCAATACGAATGACATTGGGCGGGCGAAAATCGACAATGAAACCGTCGCTGATGAGCTCTGCGGTCAGTGCTTCAGCGCTGTCGTGGAGTAGCGCAACATGCCCGCCACGAGCAGTGCTATTGCGAGGAGAACCCAATGTGAATCCGCTCGCAGACAGATGCTCTTCGAACCCTGCAATGAAGAAGTCGCCAAGTGCAATGGAGCCAGTGCGAATAGAGGAAATGGGGAATTGTTCAAAAACTTCCAATGCACCATGTAAGGCCTTCATCGACAAGACGTTGGTAGTGCCACTAGCGAAACGTGAGATGCCTTGTGCGGGTCTGTAAGTGTCTTCGAATGCAAACGGGGCATCGTGCCCGAACCAACCTGGAATGGGCTGCTCTACTTCTGCAAGAAGATGTGGGGCAACATACATAAATGCAGGAGCACCTGGCCCACCGTTCATGTATTTGTACCCACAACCAACTGCAAAGTCGACGCTATAGCGCTCTACGTCGCACGGAACAACTCCCGCAGCGTGTGCAAGATCCCATACTGCGAGGGCTCCGGCTACATGTGCTGCTGAAGTAATGGAAGCAACATCGTGAATTTCTGCAGAGCGAAAGTCAATCATTGAGGCGGTAACAACAGCAATGTTCTCGTTGAAGCGAGTTGCCATTTCCGTTACAGCGCACTCTTCGTATTTCAAATGAAAAAGGTCTGCAACACTGCGGGCAACATAACGATCTGTTGGGAAATTATTAATATCGCACAGCAGCACATTGCGTGTTGCGGTGGCATTTTTTTGCGCCGCAGCAGAAAGCACTTTAAAGAGAGCGATGGAGGTGGAGTCGCCTGCAATAACACTGTCGCTCGGCGCACCAATAATGTGGGCAATTCTGTTACCCGTTGCAGTGGCAAGGTCAAACCAATCGCCGTCGTGCCATGTGCGCACTAAACCTGTTTTCCACTCAGAGTCAACGGCTTGGCTCACTGCTTCGCGAGCGGTGTGTGTGAGCGGGCCGAGCGAATTGCCAAGAAAGTAGCTCTGGTCATTGGGCAAATCAAAAAGTTGACGGGCAGCCGCAAGTGGGTTTGCAGCGTCAAGAGTTTCTGCTTGTGCAAAGTATGGGCTCAGCGACATGGCCGAATGGTTTCCTTTACGAGTGAAGTAATTGAAGCGTTGCGTCGCCAAGAGGCGTTGCTGGCGTTACAAGATCGTAGATCAAATTGAAGTGATCGCGTTCTTCTGCTTCATATTGCACAACGTTGCAGCCGCCTTCAGTGAGGTGTTGCGCGTAATTGCGACTTTGCGTTTTAAAGGATGCGGTCTCGTGTTCGCCCCACGCAACAACCACGTTTTTGATAGGTGAGACCGGGTGTAGTTGAGGGCTCAGCTTGATGGCGTCATTTTCGGTGAGTTGCAAGGGGTCATTAACTGTTGTCTGCAGCAGTGGACGAAGGTCGTATACGCCACTCAAAAGAACCGCGCCAGTAATGAAATTGTTGTTGGGGTCTGCAGTGCTACACATTGCCGCTAAGTGAGCACCTGCCGATGAACCCGATACCACCGTGCTGCAAGGGGCGAGAGCGGAGTGCTGCTGGAGCCACTGCACTGCGGTGCGGCATTGTTGAACAATGCGAGAAAGGGTTGCCCGTGGGGCCAACGTGTAGTTGATGCTGGCAAAGCTGATTCCTTGAGCAAGGGCATCACCTGCCCACATGCAGCATTCATCTGCAGAAAGGGCCTTCCAGTACCCACCGTGAATGAAGACAAGCAGGGGAGCGTTGGGAGAGTGTTTAGCGAGAAGCAAGTATTCATCTTCATGGGTTCCGTAAGAAACCTTTTGCAGGTTGTCACCAAGCGCATTTCTCGCGGCAGAACTCTTTACTTCATATTGTTCGATGTACCACGGCACGCTGTGGTGGGCTACCGAACTTGGGGAGTACTCGGTTTCAAGCGACATCGACCAATGTTCGCACGTTGGTCTTGCGGGTGCGAATAATTTTCGCCCCGATGAAGATGGCACAAGGAATCACAACGACGTTCGGCAATACAACAAGGGCATCTTTAACGATGAATCCGTATGCAGACCACGCAACAGCGGTGAAAAACAGAAGAACATAGGTAGGAAGCGATACGCCGCTGAGGTCGTCAGATTTTGCTGAGGTGAAGGTCTGAGGCAAGACCGATGATGCGCCAACAACGAAAGCAATGAAGCCGGTGACCCCGGGCGATACAGAAACGCATATGAATGCGAATGCGGTGATTGCGAAAACGGTGGCGTAGAGGCGCGAAGCGGGGAGTGTTCCGTGCTTCACCATCGCCCGTGCAAGAAGGGCTATTGCAACAACAATGAGAAAGTTAGACCCACCTACGGCAACGTCGCTTTGCGATAAACCGTAAACACTCCACAATGTTGACCCGCAAATTCCCTGCAATGCACCAATGGGAGAGAGGCCCTCAACCGTGTTGTTGCGATACACGAGAATTACTTGAGGCCAAATGAACAGCATTGACAAGATGGAGGCAACAATGCCAAGAATGTTCTGAAGAGTCACCCATATATTGTGCATGACCTGAGATGCGCAAATGTGGTACAAAATGTGAAACGCTGTGTGACATGCGACGTTCCATTGACGATTACCCCATGACAAGCTCCGATGTTCCTGCAGGTGACGACGATGCGATGCGCATTTCATGGGCAGTGGCTATTTGCGACGACTATGACGATGCCGAGCCCCGAGTGGTGCTCACCACAGAAGAGGTGGGGTCACCTGGCACGGGTCTTGTTGCTCACCTCAGTGCAGAACATGTGCGTCGGTTGCGCAGCGCTTTGCGCGATGCACTGCGCGAAATAGGAGAAGACCCCGGCCTCTAGCCATTTTCGGGTCTTTTCGGTCGCAGGCATTGCCCTCGGGGCCTATTCCCGATAATGTTGACTCAGTTAGTCGGGTTTCGCTCGGCACCGTCACTTGGCCATTTGGAGGCACCTCGTGGGAATTCCACCAGTCATTGCAGCACCGCGCGACCTTGATGCTGAGCAAATGGCCGATATTGATCGCTTTGAAAAAGCAATTGAGCAATATCTCGCCGGTGAAATTAGCGAAGACGTTTTCCGCGTCATGCGCTTGAACAATGGTGTCTATGGTCAGCGCCAAGGTGGCACAAACCAAATGGTGCGCATCAAGTTGCCCGCCGGAACCATTACTCCTGAGCAACTCGATCTCATGGCGTATTTGTCCACCGAGTTCTCGCGCGGCTGGGGTCACATTACGACCCGTCAAAATATTCAGTTCCACTTTGTTGAGCTCAGTCGTATGCCTGAACTCTTGCGTCACCTTGCCGCAGTGCATCTCACATCGCGTGAAGCCTGTGGCGACACCGTTCGCAACGTCATGGCGTGCCATCTTGCTGGGGCCTGCCCACATGAACACCTCGACGTCACGCCTTGGGCCGAAGCTGTCTTCCGCCACTTTGTGCGCAACCCATTGGGTCAGCGTTTGCCTCGTAAATTCAAAGTGAACTTCTCTGGTTGCGCCACCGACTGTGGCCAAGCAATGTTCAACGACGTGGGCGTGGTTGCAACCACACGCACTAACGAAGATGGTTCATTAGAACAGGGCTTCCGTATTTTCATTGCTGGTGGTTTGGGTGCAACACCACACCCCGCATTGGCACTGGAAGATTTCACATCACGTGAAGATCTCATGCCAACTATTGAAGCTGCTCTTCGCGTGTTCGACCAGGCCGGTAATCGCGACAACAAGTTGCGTGCCCGTATGAAGTGGCTTGTCGACACTCTCGGTATCGACGAAGTTCGCCGTCGCGTGCAAAAAGTTCGTCTCACGCTTCCTGCTTCGTCATCGTGGCCAGGTGGAATTCCACCAGAAGTTGTTGCCGCTGGCGACAAAGCCGCAGGCAAGGCAACAAGTGGCGAAGTAACAACCATGGGCCAAGGCGTGCGCGTTGAAATGACAGCTCGTGACCCCTTTGACCGCTGGGTGCAAACAAGCGTTATTCGCGGAACTGCAAACGGAACCATTTCTGCAATTGCTTATGCCGAGTTGGGCGACATCACCTCAAGTCAATTCACAGCGTTAGCAGCAATGCAGCGTGAGTTGAATGCCGACGTGCG
>CAIOHI010000009.1 GCA_903858075.1 uncultured Actinomycetes bacterium | reverse complement strand
TCTCACTGGCGGCGTCCTAAGCGCCGTGCCTCTGCCATTGGGCTACGTCGGCGACGAGGGAAGGCTACCGAGAGATCGATAAGAGTCACGAAAATGGCAAAGATTCAGAGATTTTGGCCAATGAAGGCAAAGGGCAGTGATTTTCTTTGACAGAATGTAAAAGTGACAATAACTCAGCACTCTGCAAGTGTCTCGGGCCTCTCTCCGGAAGCCCTCATTACTCAGCTCGGACTCGCCAATACTGTGGTCGATGAAAAGGCGCTTGCCAACAGCGTGAAACGCTTTGCTGAACAGAAAATTGTCCTTCCCACCTTCGCCCAGCTTGCTGACCCTTCAACAATTCCGGCAAGCATCACCGCTGGTGTACACAAAGATGCGCCCGATGCTCGCAACCTCTTTCGCGTGCATTGGTACAACGACATGGACGGCAACAGGGTAGATGTGCCCAACTATGTAGTGCTGCCGCAAGCTCTCACTGGCGTGGAAAGCCCCATTGTTGTTGCCTTCGGCGACCGCTTCCCAATGATCACGGCACACAAGGTGCTGGCCGCTTTTTCGTGCTTCGTACCACGAGTCATTACGGGTCAATTCGACCCCACACGCCATCGTGCAGTGTGGCCAAGTACGGGCAACTATGCGCGAGGCGGCATTGCCATTAGCCGCATTATGGGAAGTCGTGGCGTTGCTGTGTTGCCTGCTGGCATGTCACAAGAACGATTCGATTGGCTCGACAAGTGGGTAGCCGACCCTTCCGACATTGTGCGTACGCCAGGTACCGAGAGCAACGTGAAAGAAATTTACGACGCCTGTAACGAGATGGCCAAAGATCCTGGCAACTTTATTTTGAACCAGTTCTGCGAATTTGGAAACCACGTGGGCCACTACGCAGTAACGGGTACAGCACTTGCACATATCTACGAACACTTCCGCGAAAATTCGGCCAACAAAAACTTGCGCCTTGCAGCCTTTACTTCAGCAACAGGCAGCGCCGGAACCATTGCCGCTGGCGACAAGCTGAAAGACGTTTACGGCACGAAAGTAGTGGCTGTAGAAGCGTTGGAATGCCCAACCATGTTGGAAAATGGTTTTGGCGAGCACAACATTCAAGGCATTGGCGACAAGCATGTGCCGCTCATTCAGAATGTTATGAATACCGACGTTGTTGTTGCAGTTACCGACCGTGCAACCGACGAACTCGATGTGATGTTCAACACTCCTGCGGGCAAAGAGTACATGGCAACTCGTTTGGGTCTCTCGGCTGAACTCATTGACGCTCTTGAGCACTTCGGGTTTTCAGCAATTTGCAATGTGATTGCGGCAATTAAAACAGCAAAACTTTTGAACTACGGGCCCGATGATGTGCTGATTACCATTGCAACCGACGGTGGAGCCTTGTATCCAAGTGAGCGCGTAAAAACTCTTGCACGTCGTTTCAAGAATGACTTCACTGCGGTTGATGCGGCCGAAGTTTTTGGCGAACATATGGGTGCCATTGGAACAGATGCAATGATCGATTGCACCGAGCGCGATCGCAACCGCATTTTTAACCTTGGTTATTACACATGGGTCGAGCAGCAAGGAACTCCGCTCGATGTGTTTGAAGCGCGCCGCTCGCAGTCGTTCTGGCGTCATATTCGTACTTACCAGCCAGTGTGGGACAACTTGATTACCGAATTCAACGCCCGCGTCGCTGCACAATAGACATATGAAAACGCAGGTCATAGACAGCCTGCAGTGCGCTGTTTGTGGCGCACGGGTACCTGTTGCGCAGCCATTGTCGTGGCGTTGCCCACAGGCCAACAATGACGACCGTCATCACGTTTTGCACTTCACAGGTATGCCAAGTACAAACAACTTTCAGCCTGTGGAATCGGAAAACCCATTTGTGCGTTTCCAAGAGTTGTTGGCATGGGATGCTTTTGCTTCCCAGCATGGTGCGGCACTCAGCGAACGTAGGGAATTCATTGAGCGTCTCGATGCTCAAGTGGCGGGCGTTGCAGGGGTCGGCTTTCGTAGAACGCCGTTTGCGCGCAACGCAGCCTTGTCGAATGTACTGGGTTTTGAAGGAAGCGGCGGATTGTGGGTAAAAGACGAAACACACAACGTTGCTGGGTCTCAAAAAGCACGACACCTCTTCACCGAGTTGTTGCATTTGGTTTTCGCTGAAGAAAAAGGTCTTGCCCCTTGGGGTGCGAATCGCCCCGAGCTGGCTATTGCCTCATGTGGTAATGCCGCAATTGCAGCCGCGACATTGGCGGCAAGTGTGCAGTGGCCGATACGCGTGTTTGTGCCAGAGAGTGTTGATGCAGTCGTGCTCAACACCTTAAAAACTCTTGGCGCACATGTTGAAGTGTGCATGCGTTTACCCAGTGACCCTGCAGGTGACCCTTGTGTATTGCGCTTTCAGGAATGTATTGCTCGCGGTTCGTTGCCCTTCGGAGTGCAAGGCACCGAAAATGCGTGGTGCCTAGATGGTGGTCGATTAATTGGTCTTGAAATACTTGAACAATTTCCGAGCACTGAACATCTTGCTCGTATTTTTGTGCAGGTTGGTGGAGGTGCATTTGCTTCTGGCATTGGCGATGCTCTGCGGAGCGCGGAAGTGCACGACACTCATTTGCATGCAGTACAAACAGAAGGTTGTAGCCCATTGGCACGTGCGTGGAGCCGCGCAGCGCAAACCGGGGGAACATTGCATGCAGGAAGCCGTTGGAGTGAGTGCATGTGGCCGTGGGAAGAAATACCCACATCATTGGCCGATGGCATTTTGGACGATGAAACCTACGACTGGATTTCTATCTGTGATGCCATGACGCAAACCGGCGGATTCCCCGTTGTTTCACCAGAATCAGATGTGGTTGCCGCTTTTGAACTGGCACAGAAGAGTTCTGGCATCAATGTGAGCCCCACGGGTTCGGCTGGTCTTGCTGGGCTCATGACCTACATTGCCGAGAACAAGGGGAATTACGAGCAGGAAAACATTGCAGTTGTTTTCAGCGGCGTTTTACGTTCGTAAAGTCGCTTAAACGACTTCTACAAGCTTTCCATTTTCCACTTCATAAACGAAGCCGCGAATATGGTCCTTGTGCAAGATGAACGGTGAGTGCTTGAGCCTGCTCATGCTTTGTCGTACATCTTCATGTGGGTCTTTAAATGCTTCAAGCGACCAGCCAGGCTTAATTCCGGTTTCGCTGACTAACTCATCAAAGAAGCCGCCCTCATTCAAATTCTCTAAACCACAGTTTGTGTGGTGAATGAGAATAATTTCGCGCGTATTCAAGCGTCGTTGAGAAAGAACCAACGAGCGCACAACATCGTCGGTGACCACGCCGCCAGCATTGCGAATGATGTGTGCATCGCCGTGGTCGAGACCGAGCATTTGGAAAATATCCATGCGGCTGTCCATGCAGGCAACAATGGCAAGACGTCGCTTGGGCTTTACATTGAGGCCGTGGTCGGCGAAAACCTGAACAAATGTGCTGTTGTGTTCAAGGAGCTCATCGGCATTGGCGAGAAAGGGGGTTTCTGCGTTTTCCACGCTGACATTCTGTCACTTTCTAGCGGGGGGACACCATTTTTATCGCTGCGTAACTTAGAGACCGAGGGCGATGGGCAGTAGCCTAAACACATGACTTCGCACGTGTCGCACAACACATCGTCCATAATCACCCCAATGTCAGCCGACGCCGGCTCGGGAGACGCACGCTTCGACGTGTTTGGTCGCCTCATGAAAAACCGCGTCATCATGCTCGGTACCGATGTGAACGATGACATTGCTAACCAAATTTGTGCGCAGTTGTTGTACCTCGAAGGTGAAGACTCCAACGCCGATATTTGGTTGTACATCAACAGCCCAGGTGGGTCCATTACTGCCGGTATGGCCATTTACGACACCATGCAATTCGTATCGTGCGACATTGCAACAGTGTGCATGGGTCTGGCTGCTTCAATGGGTCAGTTTCTTCTTACTGCCGGAGCAACTGGCAAGCGTTACACCTTGCCAAACGCTCGCATCATGATGCACCAACCACTTGCGGGTTTGCGCGGTCAGGCCACCGACATTGCAATTCAGGCCGAGCAGTTGCACCACGTGAAGCACAAGATGGCAGAACTCACTGCATTTCACTCGGGTAAAGAAATTGCCCAAATTCAAGCCGACAGCGAGCGTGACCGCTGGTTCACCGCCGAGTTAGCTCAAGAATACGGTTTGGTCGACAAAGTTATTGTGAAGCGGGGCGAGATCCGCTGATATCAACAGCGCAGGTATCGAGGGTCCACTTCATTGCGCGTTGCGCAGCGGTGTTGCTCTCGTAAGCGTATTTGGTAACAGCTTCAACATCGGTGGCATTGCCGGTGTTGATGCGTGAGGCTTCGTCAAGTAAGGCCGTGAGAATTTCCCAGTCTTTTGCCACATCAATGGGGGCAACTTTCCCGATGCGCTCGTAACTGGCAACGAGAAGATCAATATCGTTTTGCGTTGCAATGGGCGCGTTAATTTGCGGTAGCTCGAGAGCCAATTGGCGACAGAACTGAGTTCCGGTGCGTTTTTGTTCGGAGCATGAGGTGGCGCTCGCCATAAAAACTGCACAACTTATTGCCACAAAAGCACTACGTCGCCACACACGGAGATGTTGAGGTGATTTCTTCACTTTCGACAGTTTCCCACATGCATTTTCCTACGAGATGCATTTCATCTTGACGGAAGTGAGGTCTCATGTTTTCGAGCATTAGGTCAGCAACATTGCTCGGTATTCAAGGAACACCGATCTCTGTTGAAGTGCATATTGGTAGCGGTTTGCCCGGCTTTACGGTTGTGGGGCTTCCCGATGAAGCATGTCGAGAAGCGCGCGATCGTGTGCGTGCGGCGTTGCTCTCAAGCGGTGCTGAATGGCCGAATAAGAAAATTACCGTGAACTTGGCACCGAGTAGTCAACGTAAAGGCGGGGTAGGGCTCGACCTTGCATTGGCAATGGGCATTCTTAGTGCGAGTGGGCAAATGTCAAGTGACAACTTGGCAGAGTATTCCTTTGTTGCTGAACTCGGTCTCGACGGGTCACTGCGCCCAGTGCCTGGTGCTGCACCTCTTGTTGCTGGCTTGCGTGAAACTCGTGTTGTTGTTGCGCTTCCTAATGCACGAGAAGCAAAGGTTGCAAGCCCGCGAAGTATTCATTGTGCGGCCACCTTGCGCGATGTGGTTCTTGCACTGCGCGGTGATGGCGAATGGCTCGATACCTCGGCTCAAGAAAACGTGCAAGGCTCATCACACATTGCAGATATGAGCGATGTGCGGGGGCAACCCACAGCACGTCTTGCTGCAGAAATTGCGGCTGCTGGTGGCCACCATATTTTATTTGTGGGGTCACCTGGAGCAGGTAAAACAATGATTGCCGAACGTTTACCGGGGCTATTGCCTCCACTCACTAATGAAGAAGCAGTCACCGCAACAATGATCCACTCCGCAGCAGGTGCTTCGTTGCCACCCGGTGGGCTCATTACCTATCCACCGTTTCGCGCACCGCACCACAGCGCTTCAATGATTGCAATGGTGGGCGGGGGCAGCAGCGTATTGCGGCCAGGTGAAGCATCGTTAGCTCATAGCGGGGTGCTTTTTCTCGATGAAGTGGGCGAGTTCATGCCGTCGGTTCTCGACGCATTACGCCAACCCTTAGAGGAAGGTGAGGTGCGTATTGCACGTGCCAGCGCCGGCATTACCTTGCCCGCACGTTTTCTTTTAGTTGGTGCAACAAATCCGTGCCCGTGTGGTGGAGGTGCTCCTGGGGCGTGTGTATGCAATGAAACTGCACGAAGCAAATATCTGCGCAGATTGTCTGGCCCTTTCCTCGATCGTTTCGACCTTCGTGTAGCTGTTGCCATGACTGGGGTTGAGGAATTACTCGATGTGCGTGAAGGAGAACCAAGTGCAGCAGTGCAAGAACGTGTTGCTCGCGTGCGTGAAATGTCGTTGCACCGTTCGGGCGGCGTTAATGCTCGGCTGTCTGCTCAAGAGCTCGATACCTATGCGCCGCTTTCGCCTGCAGCGCGCGATGTGCTGCGTCGTGAATTAGAACTTGGCCGTCTGACGGGTCGCGGCTACCACCGCATTCGCCGTGTTGCTCGCACGCTTGCCGACCTGGCAGGCAATGAAGGAGAAATTGCACACGAGACCGTGCGCGTGGCTCTTCTCATGCGTACACGCCTGCACGAAAGAGAAGTTGCTTAATGAGCCAACACCTGGGCATGCCGGCGTGGGCTTTTGCTGCAGCGCTTGCGCAGTTAGAAGGCATGACGCCAAAGAAACTACGCATCGCGCTTTTGCATGAAGAACCTGAAGATGCTTGGGCCAGAGCAATGTTTCATTCCACACAATCTGAAGATGCAGTTGCGCTCATACATCAGTGCTGTGAGCGAGAAAATATACAAGTGGTTTATATTGGCGACCCTGCGTATCCGCGCGTATTGCGATACGACCCAACTCCACCAGCGGTGCTTTTCTACAGAGGTTCACTTAGTGCTTTACAGCAGCGACGCGTAGGCATTGTGGGAACGAGGTCGCCAACGCCATCGGGCGTGTACACCGCACGCGAATTTGGAGAGCAGTTAGCGGCCAATGAAATTGCTGTTGTCTCGGGTCTTGCGCGAGGAATTGATGGCGCGGTACATCACGGAATGAAATTGCACTACGACGAGCATCCGCACGAAAACAATGCTGCATTTGGCAAACCCATTGGGGTCGTGGCGTGTGGAATTGATGTTGTGTACCCAAAAAGTAATGCTGGGTTATGGGCATGGGTAGGTGAAAGCGGGCTCTTGGTTAGCGAATACGCACCCGGGGTGCATCCCGAGCCGTATCACTTCCCTCAGCGCAATCGCATTATTGCCGCGCTGTCTGAAGTGGTTGTTGTGGTTGAATCGCGTGAGTCGGGCGGTTCAATGCTCACGGTCGCAGAAGCAATCAGGCGCAATATTGAAGTCTTTGCAGTCCCGGGTTCACCACGTGTTGCATCGGCGGGCGGCACCAACTTGCTCATTCAACAAGGTTGCGGGCCAGTCACCAGTGTCGACGACCTCTTTGCAGCCCTTGCGCTCGACCATCGACGCGAGTCGCGTAGCAGTTATGAAACACGTGTTGCGCCCGATGCCCACGACCAAGATGTGCTTCTTGCATGCACAGATGGAGCAGTGACACTTGACCACCTCATGTTGGCGCTTAATAGACCACTGCACGACATTGCGGTGAGTTTGGGCAGGCTTGAAGCGCTGGGTTGGGTAGTGGACACCAATGGATGGTGGGAAGCGCTCATGAGGTAGTTCCACCTACTACCTTGAAGGTGTGGGCGGCACACGGGCTACGCCATTGGCGGCATGGAAAATAGAGGAGTTCATCGCTTCTCTCACTGCGATGTCGCCGAACACCCAAAGTGCGTATCGCTCCGATGTAGAACTCTTTGCACAGTGGGCAAGTGATGAATGTGAAGTGCAGCGGCCAGAAGCGGTCACGCGCATCATGGTGAAGCAGTATCTTGCATTTCTCACCAGTTCAAAGCCCACTGAAAATGCAAAGGGTACGCACGCTAAGCGCACCATTGCTCGCAAGCTTGCGGCATTGCGTCGTTATTTTTCATGGTTGTTGCGTCAGTCTTCCAAGAAAATAGAAAACCCAACGGTTGGTGTGCGTGCTCCAGGCGGCGAAGGGCGATTACCGCGTATTTTGAATGCAGATCAGCTCGATGCATTGCTCACAGGTTCTGAAATTGAAGACGAACCAGTGTGGCGCTCTGCGCGTGATGTGGCAATTGTTGAATTGCTTTACGGCAGCGGTTTGCGCGTCAGTGAACTATGCACGCTCGATCTTGCCAATATTGATCTGAAAAATAAAGCCGCATCGGTATGGGGTAAGGGTTCAAAAGAACGTCGTGTTCCTCTGAATGAGCCAACGGTGGCCGCTATTGATTTATGGATGACGCATCGTCATGAGTTAGCTGTGCCAACTTCAAATTCACTGTTCTTTAATGAGCGCGGCAAACAACTGACCCCGCGAGACGTGCGACGGATACTTGACAGAAGATCAATTGACGCAACTCACCCTCACGCACTGCGGCACACCTTTGCCACGCATTTGCTCGACAACGGCGCCGACCTGCGCGCAGTTCAAGAACTTTTGGGTCACGCAAATGTTGTCACCACTCAGCGCTACACGCATGTCAGCAAAGAACGATTGCAATCGGCCTATCTCGCATCGCATCCACGCGCATGAACATTCGAGGCGCGCGCTATACGGTGGAAACCGCTTGGGAAGACTGGGCCAGTTCTCGCACCCCCCAAGCACGCGAGTGGCTCGTAGTGAACTATTCCTCACTTGTGAAGTTCGTTGCTGGCCGACTCGGTGCAGGGTTGCCGAAAAATGTTGATACCGCAGACCTAGTCAGTGCAGGCATTTTCGGTTTAATGGATGCCATTGAGAAATATGTGCCAGTTCATGGAGCAAAGTTTGAAACCTATGCCGTCCCCCGTATTCGTGGGGCCATTCTCGATAGTTTGCGCGCCCTCGACTGGGTTCCGCGTTCGGTGCGCACTAAAGCTCGCTCGGTACAGACCGCAATAACGCAGCTAGAGCACACAATGGGACGTGCACCTAACGACGAAGAAATTGCCGAAGAATTACAGATCACTGTGGAAGAACTTCAGAAGTGGCTTGCCGATGTTGCTGTTGGCACCGTTGGCCCTCTCGACCACCTTGTTGCCGACCGTGCCCCTTCTGGGGTTGGTCAACAAATTGGCCCTGCCGATACCGCAATGGAAGAGAACGCGCTGCGGGCACACATGCGCGAGGAAATTAAAAACTTGCCCGAACGTGAACGAACTGTTCTGGTTCTTTACTACGACGAAAATCTTACGCTCGTGGAAATTGGCGAAATCCTTGGTGTCACGGAAAGCCGTGTATCGCAAATTCATTCAAAGGCTGTTTTGCAATTACGGTCGCGGCTCGCAGCAGCCGAATTTTAAGTTCCTGCGGGGGCACTCATGTTGAGCGCTGTGTTTGCAGTGGTGCTCTGCGTCGCAAACACCGCTCCGGACCCTGTGGCAGGCAAAGTCACCGACTGGTTTCGCCGACCGCAATGTACGTGGTGTGCTGGCAATCGCGGCCTCGAGTTCGCCGTTGGTCAAAACACCCCCGTTCGCATGTCCTGGCCAGGAATAGTGACATTTGTAGGGCCGGTGGGCGGCGTGCCCTATGTAGTGGTGGAAATTGACCAGGTAGCCGCAGGAATTGCCCCAGAAAGGGGAGACCAACTTGTCACTCCTCTTTATGAGGTCTTGGGAGGGGTCAATGGGCCGCTTGTTGCGCCGGGTGAGGCCGTGAACCCGTTACAGGTCGTGGGTTATGCGAGTCAATGGTTTTATGTTGGGCTCAGGCTTGGCGCGCGGGCCGAGAACAACTATCTTGACCCCGCGGTCTTTTTTGGTCTCACCCGACCCCGCGCCCGGCTGGTTTCGCCAGCGGTTGCGCGATCGTTTGTGGCACAAGGGGAATCGGGCAGTAGCCTCTCTTCTTGGCTGTCGTCAAGCCATCGTCCACACGATGGCATGGCGGGGGCCACGAATAAACAAACAACACGTCATTGCACTGTGTCTCTTCCTGTGGTCGCTTCGGCGCGGAGGCCAGTCTCTTAACCACAGGAGAGGAGAATCATCATGGCCGTCGTCACAATGCGACAAATGCTTGAAGCTGGTTGCCACTTTGGACACCAGACCCGCCGTTGGAACCCAAAAATGAAGCGATTCATTTTCGGCGAGCGCAACGGTGTGTACATCATCGATCTTGAACAAACAATGACTCGCGTCGAGACTGCTTACGTCTTTGCTCGCGATCTTGTAGCCGGAGGCGGAACCATCCTTTTCGTTGGCACCAAAAAGCAAGCACAAGATCCTGTGCGTGACTGGGCCGACAAGAGCGGCATGCCATACGTGAACGAGCGTTGGTTGGGCGGAATGCTCACCAACTTCGAAACCATTTCAAAGCGCGTCAGCAAAATGCAGGAATACGAGCGCATGGTTGAATCTGGCGAGTTCGAAGCGATGCCGAAAAAAGAAGCACTTCTTTTGTCGCGCGAGCTCGTGAAGTTGCAAAAAAACTTGTCGGGTATCAGCAAAATGACACGTCGTCCCGATGCAGTCTTTGTGCTTGACACCTTGAAAGAGCACATCGCTGTAACCGAAGCAAACAAGCTCGGCATTCCAGTTATTGCAGTGGTCGATACCAACGTCGACCCCGACGTTGTGACCTTCCCTATTCCTGGAAACGACGACGCTATTCGCGCCAACGACCTCATGTGCCGCGTTATTGCAGAAGCAGCACTTGAAGGACGCCACATGGCATCGAAGAAGGCATCTGTTGCTGCAGCACAAGCCGCAGCCGCTGCTGTTGTCAATGCTGCTGCTGCAGTTGCTGCAGTCGGAGCATCTGTTGTTGAACCAAAACCCATCCCCGCACCCCCTGCGGCACCTACTCCAGGAGCCTGATTCACGAATGTCGTATACAGCTAAAGACGTAAAAACTCTGCGCGATTCCACAGGCGCAGGCATGATGGATTGCAAAAAAGCACTTGA
>CAIOHI010000008.1 GCA_903858075.1 uncultured Actinomycetes bacterium | reverse complement strand
AAGCCAGTTCACCGCCGCATTATTTGGGACATGGATCAGCAAGGGTTTCGTCCAGACCGACCATTCGTAAAGTGCGCCCGCGTTACCGGCGACACGATGGCCCGTTATCACCCACATGGTGATGGCGCCATCTATGACGCCCTTGTTCGTATGGCTCAACCGTTCTCGTTGCGTCACCCACTTATCGACTTCCACGGCAACTACGGCTCACCAGACTTTGGTCCTGCTGCAAGTCGTTACACAGAAGCACGTTTGCATTCACTAGCAATGTTGCTCTTGGCCGACATCGACGAAAACACCGTCGACATGATTGCCAACTACGACGGAACCACCGAAGAGCCAACTGTTCTTCCGGCACGCTTTCCGAACTTGTTGGTTAACGGCAGCCAAGGCATTGCTGTTGGAATGGCCACAAGCATTCCCCCACACAACATGGGCGAAGTAATTGATGCAACGCTTGCACTGATTGCAAACCCCGAGGCATCGGTTGACGACCTCATGAAGCACGTGAAGGGCCCCGACTTCCCAACAGGTGGAGTCATTCTTGGACGCTCGGGTATTTTCGATGCGTGTCGTACAGGCCGTGGCAGCATCAAGGTGCGGGCCAAAGCAAGCATTGAAGAAGGCCGCCGTGGCCAAATGCAAATTCTTGTTACAGAACTTCCGTACCAAACGAGTTGTTCTGCAGTAGCAGGACGCATTCAAGAACTTGTCGACTCGGGAAACCTCGACGGCATTGCCGACGTGAACGACAACTCATCTGGCGGCAAGACCGAACTCATCATTACGTTGAAGCGCGATGCCAACGCAAACGTTGTGTTGAACAACCTTTACAAGCTCACACAACTTCAAACAAGTTTCCCCGTGAACATGGTTGCCTTGGTCGATGGTGTACCGCGCACCATCAACTTGAAAAATGCCCTCGAGGGTTACATTGCCCACCAAATCGACGTCATCACTCGTCGCTCGCAGTTCCGGCTCGACAAAGCCCGCGATCGTCAACATATTTTAGAAGGCCGCTTAAAGGCTCTCGATGTTATTGATGCAATTATCAAACTCATTCGCAATAGTGATGATGCAGGTAGTGCCAAAGAAGCATTAATGGCGAAGCCGTATGAGTTCTCTGAACGTCAAGCCATCGACATTCTCGATATGCAGTTGCGTCAACTCACCAAGTTGTCGCGCATTGATATTGAGAAAGAAATGGAAGAACTCAACGCACGCATCAAAGAACTCGAAGAAATTCTCAATAACCCAGTGGTGCTACGCGCATTGATTTCTAAAGAACTCAGCGAAGTAAAAGCAAAATTTGCTACACCACGCGTGTGCCAAATTATTGCCGACACCGGCGAAATGGGCATTGAAGATCTTGTTGACGACAAAGAGTTGGTCATCGTTATGACCAACGCTCAGTACGTTAAAGCAGTTCCTGCATCGTCGTTCCGCACACAAAGCCGTGGTGGCCGTGGTGTTGCTGGCGCAAAGATGAAAACTGACGACATCGTCAAGCACGTCATCTTTACAACGTCGCATGCGTATCTCTTGTTCTTCTCCAACAGGGGGCGTGTGTATCGATTGCGAGCAGTCGACATTCCAGAACGTGAGCGCACGGCAAAGGGCATTCCTATTGTCAACTTGTTGCCACTGCAACCAGGCGAAAACATTCAAGCCATCATCGACACGCGCGAGTT
>CAIOHI010000007.1 GCA_903858075.1 uncultured Actinomycetes bacterium | reverse complement strand
GGCAATATCGCGTCGCTCATTGCAACGAAGTTTGGTGAAGCAACTCCATATGAATTGAAGGCACTTCTCGCAGCGGGTTTCGTGTTGTTCTTGCTCACTCTTACGGTCAATATGGCTGCAACGGCGGTAGTGCAGCGCACCGCGAAAGTTCAATCATGAGTACCACCAGCGACCTCGCTATTCACGTAATCGAGGCAACGCCAACTCAGCCGTGGCATAAGCCCCGCGCCGAGCAACGTCGTGATGCCTTAGTCTACGTAGCGCTTGCGGTTCTTGCATATGCAATTGTGATGGTGTCTGGAATAGCTGGCCCAGATGGTTTTGCACTGGTATTTTTCATCGAAGTATTGCTGCTAACGATTTTTCGTTCGCGAGGGATTGGCAAAGCAAAGTCAACAAATGCAATTGTTTCGACCGTGATTGGCGCTGGAGCAGTGGTCGCATTTGCCCCTTGGATATCAATTTTTTTCAGCCTCATCACCAAAGGTTTTCACGGACTCTACGTCGGGTATTTATTTGATGACATGCGAATCACTACGCCAGATGATGAACTCAACTTGGGCGGCGTCGGCCATGCAATTGTCGGATCAATGCTGATGGTGCTTATTGCCACGGTGATCACATTGCCGCTTGGCATTTTAAGCGGCGTGTATCTCACCGAAGTTCGTGGGCGGCTTACAAAAATAGTGCGCTTTGTTATTCAGTCGATGAGCGGTGTCCCATCGATCGTCGCCGGATTGTTCATTTACACAACGGTAATTTCAGTTACGGGAACGTTCAGTGGTTTTGGGGGTGCGCTTGCCCTTTCAGTATTGATGCTGCCAACGGTTGCTCGCACTTCAGAAGAAGTTCTCAAGTTGGTTCCTGAAGACTTGAGGGCAGTGAGCTACTCGCTAGGTGCACGCCAGTGGCGCAGCTCACTGATGGTGGTACTCCCAACGGTGCGTAGCGGTCTGACAACTGCTGCAATTCTTGGTGTTGCACGAGTAATCGGTGAAACTGCGCCGCTTCTTTTGACTGCATCGACAAACAATGCCTTTAAGTTCAATCTGTTCGACGGCCCGATTGCATCGTTGCCTATCTATGTCTTTGGCATGCTGCAGATCGGCACTGAATATTCGACGGCTCGGGCATGGAGCGGATCGTTGGTCTTAATGCTCATCGTTCTTGCATTGTTTGTCACTGCTCGTCGTCTCGGTGGCAAGGACAAAAGGTAAACGTCGTGAATCAAATTGGAACAGAATCAAAAACCTCGAAAGAAAATGGAATCATTATGGATGAAATGTCAACATCTGGTGCATCAACAGCAGTCGCAGAACGACCACTTGGCCTCGAGACGCGTGGGCTGCATGCATGGTTTGGATCTCACCATGTGCTGAGCGATATCAATTTGCAGTTTCCTGAACGCAGTGTGACTGGACTTATTGGCCCGTCGGGTTGCGGCAAATCGACTTACTTGCGAATGCTCAATCGCATGCACGAGTTCATTCCAAGTGCAGCAATGGCAGGTGAAGTGTTGATGAATGGCTCCGATATCTATGCGCCAGAAGTTGACGCAGCAGCCATGCGTCTCAAGGTCGGCATGGTGTTCCAGAAGCCGAACCCGTTTCCTGCTATGACGATCAAAGAAAATGTGCTCGCTGGTATCAGGCTTGCAAACCTCAAGGTCAGCAATCACGACGACATCGTCGAAAATTGCCTGTCCCGCGCCGGTCTGTGGAAAGAAGTGAAAGATCGCCTCAACGCCTCCGGTGGCTCCCTTTCTGGTGGCCAGCAGCAGCGCTTGTGCATTGCTCGCTCGCTCGCTGTTGAGCCAACCATTTTGTTAATGGACGAACCATGTTCGGCACTCGATCCGGGCTCGACCCTGCGAATTGAAGAAACTATTCGTGAACTTGCCGAAAAGATCACTGTTGTGATTGTTACGCACAACATGCAGCAGGCTTCGCGTGTATCCAACTACTGCGCATTCTTCTTGTCAGATGGTGGTCCCGGCATTTTGGTCGAAGCAGACGCCACACGCAAGATGTTCACCAACCCAACCGACACCCGTACTGCAGATTATGTGCAGGGCAAGTTTGGCTGAGTCGTTCACGAAGAGTTCATCTACTTGCTACTCGTAGTTTGACGAGTCGCTACCCAATGAATACCTGTGGTTTGTAACTTTCCTCTGTAAGCAATATCACCGTAATATCAACCCAAAAACTCGGAGGAGTTCATGAAAAGTTTCCGCAAAATAATTGCCAGCACAGCACTCGTTGTTGTTGGCAGCATGTCAGTTGCCACAATGGCATCGGCAGAGAGCATCAACGGTACTGGTGCAACATTCCCGCAGAATTTTCAGGCTTCAGCATCTGCTGAATACAACAAGTTAGGAAAAAACGAGGTTACTTATGCCAACCCAGGCGGCGGCTCGTCAACAGGCAAGAATGACTTCTTTGCAAATACAACCAAGGTTGCATTTGCTGGAACCGACTCGGCGGTTAGTGCATCAAAGCAGTCAAACTATACAGCAAGCGGCTGGGTATACGTTCCGTACGTTGCCGGTGCAATTGCTGTTGCCTACCGACTTGACGCGCTCAATGGCGCAACCTTGAACTTGAGCATTCCAACTGTTGCCGGAATTTTCAATGGCACCATCAAAAAATGGAATGACCCACTGATTTTGGCTGATATGAAGACGGCTCCTATTTGGGTGAACTCACAAAAGAAGAGCAAGGTCAAGGGCGCAAGCGCACTTTGGACGGAAACTTCGACTACAGCGTCAACCGTGACAGTTACTTTGGGGCCATTAGCTCTTAAGGCTGCAAAAGGCAAGAAGGTT
>CAIOHI010000006.1 GCA_903858075.1 uncultured Actinomycetes bacterium | reverse complement strand
GACAACGACATTCACTACGTCTATTCAGGTGTAGAGAGAACCGCCCATAACTGGACCCCTATCTTGACCAGTATCCGCAACGCCCTGACTCGCGAAACAGGGAACCCTTTCAATTCCGTGCTTGCAAATCTCTACCGAGATGGAAACGATGCAATGGGATGGCATTCCGATGATGAGCCCTGCAATGGCCCCGAGCCAGTCATCGCCTCAGTCTCTTTCGGAGCAGAGCGTCGGTTTGATTTCCGACATCGCACGAGCAAAGAGAAAGTATCGGTCGTTCTACCCCACGGCTCGCTGCTACTCATGAGCGGGCTTTCACAACACTGCTGGCAGCACAGCATCGCCCGAAGTAAGAAGGTCACTGCTGCGCGCATCAATCTCACATTTCGTTTTGTCACCTCTTCAACATGACAAGATGTGTCATGGCCGTTGTAGATATTTCACACCCCGAAGAAGGCATTGCCCTCATCACTCTGAATCGCCCCGAGAAACTCAATGCGATGACATCAGAATTGGTGAGCGCGCTACACCACGCTCTCGATGAGGTCTCTGTCGACCCACAAACTCGTGTCGTTGTACTCACAGGCGCCGGCAAGGGCTTCTGTGCTGGCCTCGATCTCACGGGCTACGGCGTTGCACCCGGAATGCCTCACACCGGAAAAGTGGAATCGGGGTTTGCGACACAGAAACACATTGCGTCGCTCATTCCTCACATGCGCTCAATTCCGCAGCCAATCATTGCCGCCGTCAATGGGGCCGCTGCTGGTGGTGGCTTCGCCCTCGTCCTTGGTTCAGATATTCGTCTTGCATCTACTGCAGCTAAATTCAATGCGGCATTTATTCGCATTGGTCTTTCTGCTTGTGACATTGGAACTAGCTGGCTGTTGCCACGGCTCATTGGTGCCGCTCGCGCTCAAGAACTCATGTTGACGGGTCGTATCTTCCTCGCAGAAGAAGCAGAGCGCATCGGGCTCATTTTGGAAACAGTTCAACCAGAACAATTACTTGAACGCGCATTTTCAAAAGCTCGAGAAATTATGCTGAATAGCCCCATCGGCGTCGCACTGACCAAGGAAGGCATGTGGAGCGCTCTTGAAATTCCTGGCATGCAGGCCGCTATCGACCTAGAGAATCGCCAACAGATAATGGCCACATTTTCTGAAGATGCAACCGAAACCTGGAAAGCATTTGCTGAGAAGCGTTTGCCTCAGTACAAACCTGCGTGAGGTTAACCCGTCTTAGTGCGTACCAGGTGCACAACAGAGGAACGTGTACGCACCAAAGCAACGGCGGCAAAAATCAATGCCAATGAAACAACAATTACATATGTCGCTAAAGGCATAGCTCTACCCACGCTCAACAGGTAGGTATCGGGCATCACATACCCAAGCAACGTAAGAGCCCCCCACTTCCCCGCATCTTTGCGATGGCGAGCACCTAAGGCCCGGACCAGTCGAGCAGAGCTGAGTCCGTAAAGAATGGACGACAGCACTTCAATGACCGCAAACCACCAAATATTGATTCCGTACCCAACAAGCCATATCTCAACAGCCAAAATGCGCATGCCCGCCCACAACATGACCAATGCCACCCACATTCGACCAATAATTGTTTGTCGTGTGATAACAGCCATCTCGCTGGACACAGTACAGTCGTCAGGTGCGTAAAAAAGTCTCTGGCCTGGTGACAGAAACCCGTGGAGACCTTTCCATTCATGCTTTAACCGTGACCGGAATATTGGCTGGCATGGCGGCCCTCGTGGCAGTTCTCGACAATGCACCAACAAGTGCTGTTGTCTGGCTCATCGTTGCGCTAGTCATTGATGGCATCGATGGCCCCATTGCACGCAAATGGCTTTCCAACTCTGAGGTTCCCCGCTTCGATGGCTACATTCTCGATTTGGTCATTGACTACGTCACCTGCGTCATCGTGCCCGCAGCATTCATGTGGCAATTCGACATTGTCAGCCATGGCAACCTTGGCAAAATTGCAATTGCTTCCGTTATCGGTTCATCTGCTCTGTGGTTTAGCCAAAATGATATTGAATCAAGCGATCATTATTTCCGTGGTTTCCCAGCAGCGTGGAACATGGTTATTCCAACTCTTTGGCTTCTCGATGCTGGGGTCAGTGTCAATATTTCAGTCACCCTCTTGCTCTCAGTTCTCACACTGAGCAATATTGAGTTCGCACATACCATCAAGGTTGAGCGCCTACGTAAAATTAATGTCTCTGCTATGGCCGTTTGGGTCATAGCTGTATTAGTGATGTCGTTTCAAACTTCCGACGTGAACTTCATTGAAAAGCTCATACTCCTCATCGGACCACTTGCCGTTGCAGGCATCACTGCCGACCGAGCAATGCAACAGCACCGCGCACTTCGGGTATCGCTCCTTTAAGCGCCAAATTCCATTTGCACTTAATTCGCCGCTCAATGCGATGAGGTATTAATGCACCCGCAACATCAGCTTGCCGTAGTGCCCGCCGTCGAGTAGCAGGCGCACAGTTGCCGGGAAATTCTCTATTCCCTCTTCAATTTGCTCACGCACTTTCAACTCGCCGCTCTTGAGCCACTTACCCATTTGCATTTCAGCTTCTGCATGCTTATGGGCGTAGTGGAAGATTGTGAATCCGAGCATGCTTGCATTGCGCTCTGGAATTTTGAGGTAGTTCTTCGGGCCGCGCACGTCGGCCATATTTTCATATTGAGATACAGCACCACAGAGAACCACTCGGGCTTCTTCCGCAATGTTCATGAGTACTGCGTCAAGCACAACGCCACCCACATTGTCAAAAAAGAGATTCACACCATTTGGTGCAAGCTCTGCAAGTCGTTGCTCGACGTTCTCATTGCGATAGTCAATTGCTGCGGTATACCCAAGCTCATTGACAAGGAAGTCGACCTTGTGCTTGCCTCCAGCAATGCCAATAACTGTGCTCGCGCCAGACAGTCGAGCCACTTGCCCTGCAATAGAGCCCACAGCTCCCGCTGCACCAGAAATCACCACAGTGTCTCCAGGCTTTGCTTTACCCACGTAAACAATTCCCGTATACGAGGTCAGCCCTGTTGCCATTCCAAGAGCGCCAAGAAATGCAGTTGGGGGCGCGATAGAGGTGTCGAGTTTGCGCAGCATGACAGAGGGCATTAACGCGTAGCTCTGCGAACAGAACGGACCACTCACTGTGTCGCCTACGGAAAAACCAGGGTCGGCGCTTTCTACAACAGTGCCTACACCAAGCGCAGGAACGACTCCACCAAGCTGAGCAGATGTGTGGAAACCGCCACCGTCAAGCGTGGTGCGGATAAACGCATCTATTGAGAGCACGTCAACACGAACAAGGACCGAACCTGCTGCAACATCGCCAATCTGCTCGTTCACAATCTCAAAGTCAGATTCTTTGAGAGCACCCTGTGGATGCGATTTCAGCACCACTTTACGATTCATTGGTTGAGACATATTTTCTCCTTTATTGACTTCATAGATTATGGTCTGTTGTTCCCGACAATAACGAGTTCGCACTACACTTCAGGCCTAGGGGGTTTTTATGTCTTTAACTATTGTCATCACGGGTGCAGGTTCGGGTTTTGGAAAAGGAGCCGCTTTGGCGCTCAGTGCTCGCGGCCACCATGTCATTGCGACTACCGAGACAGAGGCTCAAGCCGCTGCGCTTCGGGCCGAAGCCCCACAATTGCAAGTGGAAAAGCTCGATATCACTAATGCTTCCGATATCAAAAAGGTCGACAATTGGAATATTGACGTCTTGCTCAACAATGCAGGAGCGGGTCAAACAGGCCCCATGGCCGACGTTCCTATGGATCGCGTTCGCTTTCTCTTCGAGGTCAATGTTTTCGGCACAATAGCAATCACACAAGCAGTGCTGCCACAAATGGTGAAACGCGGAAAAGGTCGTGTCATCATCGTGTCTTCAATTGCTGGAGTTCTTGCAGGCCCCGCATTTGGTCCTTACTCCATGACGAAGCATGCACTGGAAGCGTTCGGCAAGTCACTTCGCGCTGAAATGGTTACACAAGGCATTGATGTCACGCTTCTCAACCCAGGCCCGTACAACACCGGTTTCAACGACCGCATGGCCGACTCAATGTGGGAATGGTTCAACGAGGCATCTGTGAACGCACCAGCAACCGAACTGCACCAAACAATGCGGCAAATGGTGACCACTAATCAGATGGACCCCATTGAAGTGGTGAACCGCATGGTGGAACTGGTTGAGGCAAGCACCACTACCGAGAACAACTTTGTTCCCGAGGGAATTATTGAACTTCTCACGGCACAGGTTGCCGAGGCCTAACTAGTCGCTCGTTTTTTCTTCATTTTGAAGTGAGGCGCGTTCTGCGGAACGTTCCGCCATGCGCTTCGCAGCTTTGCCCACGCGCTCGACGTGCGTAATGAGAGAAATACGTGCTTGCTCAGCTGCGGCTGTAAGGCCTTCGACTTTTTCAATTGCCCACTGACGCGTCAGTAGCGGAACAATGATTTTCTCGTGATGAATGTTCAAGTCGTAGATGCCTGCTTTGGCAATAGCGCGGGCATGACCCACAAAGCCTGGAATACCGAGACCCGGCATTGAAAAGTTTTTTACTTGCCGCGTGAGCGCTTCCATTGCAACAGAAGGATGCGTTTCAAACAGCTTGGTCACCAAATCTCTGTAAAACAAATGATGACGATTCTCATCTGCAGAGAGACGCATCATGACGTCGTAGCCTGCCTTGTCGTTCAACATGGTTCCAGTGTTGCGATGTGAAATTCGTGTAGCAAGTTCTTGCACTGCCACGTAGCACATGCCATCGGCTGCCGACTCTGGTTCGGGAACCATTGCGCTGCTGACCTGAATCATGCGACCGTTCTCTAATTCAGAAGGGTCGAGCAGTCCACTGACGGTGATGTAATCGCGCATCGCAATTGCATGACGACCCTCTTCAGCGGTCCAACGTTGTGCCCAAGTACCCCATGCGGTGTCGCCGCCGAACATACGAGAAATGGTGCGCGTGTACCACGGAAGATTGTCTTCTGTAAGTAAGTTCACCAACAATGCAGAACGAACACCTTCCGGAATTGAATCTGCCGCATAACTAAAACCATCTTTTGCCAACCGTGCAGCACGTTCCCATGGAACGATGTCATGCGGATACCACGGCTCGTCGGAATCCAAATGCCTGTTCAAGAGGCGCTCTGCCTCGGGCTCAAGTTCATTGAGAAGCGCAACGTCGTTCATTTCTCTACGTTATGCGATATCAGTGCTTGAGGACGTTTTCTCAGTGAATTTTGAGCAAAATTAGGTACGAATTCTCCACAAATCGAATAATTCGCAGAGATACTAAGGAAGTAGCCACATAGCTCTCACCTGAAGCGAAAGGGTTCATATGAAGAAACTTCTTGGTCTTTTTCTGTGCAGCATTTTGACTGCCAGTACTTTCACTCCCCTAAGTCAAGCCAACGCGAGTGCCGTTATTGCCTTTAAATGGAACGCAACAACTCTTGCAGCAAATTCCCAACAGCCGCTTGCCTCTCTCATCACCACCAATGTCTCAGGTATACGGACATGGAGAGCAACTGGCAGTTGCGTCCGTAACAAAACCATCCTCACGGTCGTTGGAACAAAAGTGTGTCGCCTTCAACTCAGCATCGGCACACGAGGCAAGGCTCCTCGCCTCGTAAAAAGCCGTACATTTCGCATTCGTGCGGTGTCAGCCGATGCCTCGGGCGCACTGCCTGTGACACCAACGAGAGCTCTCCCCGTTTGGTATCCCACCACCCCGCCCGAGAAAACTAGCGATCTGTGGAACGCGCCCATTTCCAGCTATGTGCGCGGTCGAGATGTTTACCCCACAGAAGCAACTCTGCCAACCGCGGAAACAGCGGCGTGCGAGCAGGCCACGAAAGTGAAGCAAGGCGTGATCGGTCTCTTCTTTGGTAAGCAAGTTGCAACGGGAGGTAGCGGCTTCGGTATCACCATTTCG
>CAIOHI010000005.1 GCA_903858075.1 uncultured Actinomycetes bacterium | reverse complement strand
TTGCGATCGTTTCCATATCAACACGAATCTAGACCGTCACGCAGCCACAAAATGAGACCCGTTGATGGTTCAGCTGGGCCAACTGCCCAATTTCCATCGAATGGAGGCCGTTCTTTCGATCCGATGAAACAGTTCATGTCATCGGGCACACCATAAACAAGATCAAATCGGCGGGCTTGCACGGGGTGCAGTAGGTAGCGATAGTCATAAAAACTTTGACCACCGTACGACCCGGTATCAAAGCCCACTACTTGTGCACCGCGGCTGACGGCTTCGTTGTCGAGAACAAGTTCGGGCAAATAATCGCGGTAGTTCCGCACGGTTTGGGTAACGGTGTAGCCAGTAAAGAAAAGTGCAATAACAACAAAAAAAGCGATAAATGATTTTTCTGCAAACCGATGCACAACGTACAAAGCAATTGCAAGCACCACAAAAAGGCTGCTTAATACGAAGAGGCTGCTGGGTTCGGTGGTCTTTATTGCCCAATCAAGACCAATGGCATTTGGCCGCGCAAAGAATTCACCTTGCGATAGCAGGCGATGCATAATGTCGGCGCGGCTGAGAAGAACAAGAAAGAGTGCAAGAACGGGAATGAGCACGATGCTCTTCCACCACAGTGATCGTGTTTTCTGCGGCGAGGTAATAAGGGCACTCAAGGCAATGGCAATGAGAAGTGGCGCGACGACCCCGGAGTAGCGACCATAAACAACGTGGTCGGGGCGAATGATCTTGACCAAGTTGAGAGCAGAAGTGAGTTCAATAATGCCAATTGCGCCGAGGGTGAAGAGCGATGCCACGGCGAGGCCGGGACGCAAACGGCGTTCTGAAGTGGTGAGGTATTTGAACAAGATGAGTGCACCAACAACCACCAAGCCAAATGAAGTGGCAAACAGGTACCAGTTTTGTCCACCCAAGGCGCGAACAATGTTTCCCCAGTTTGCTGTGTCAAAGAGTTTGTCCTTGAGCCGGCCTTCCTTGCCTGCTGCGCCTAGGTACAGCTCGTTACGTAGCCACAAGTTTGATTTCGCAAGTCCGAGATAAAGAACAACTAAAAGAACAACACTGCCAATAATTGTTTTCAATGACGAACGAAATGACTTTGTAGCTACAGGTGCGATGACCACAAGCAGAATCGTGAGGGGTAGCAGCAAAGTGAATCGCCCATGAGTGACTGCGAGGAAGGGGGTGACGAGTGCAAGTGCAATTGCGGAGCCACGGGTGTTATCGACGCAATAGTTGAATGCAAAATAAACAAGTGCAGTGAAGCCCAAAATATTGAGCGATTCCGACCACGCAAAAAGTGCGTTGGCAGCAACAAGTGGCATGAGCGCTACAGCTATTGCCACCACACGGGAGTAGTTGCGAGTGAGCCCAAAGTACTTACGTGTGTAGAGGCTCAGAATATGCGCGGTGAGGGCAACAAAAGCAAAGTTAATAAACAAGGTGATGCGAAATTCACGAGACATTGTGCGGCCAATGAGTGCAGCAAAGGCAGTAACAAAACTGAATCCGATGGGGTAGAAGGATCGAAATGCGTCGCTGAGAGGAGTTTCGTCTCGCCCAATGAGCAATTGGCCATTGATGAGAAAACCCAGTTCGTCAGGGCGTACAGAAGGCCCGTAAATACTCAAAGCGACATACGCAGCTACGACAAAGGTGAGAAAAGCACTGACCCACACAAAGCGAGTGGTGAAGAGTGATGGCTCAGCAGTATTAACGCGAGTTTCTTCTACCACCCTCTGTCAACCCATTCCTGAAGATGCGGGCGTTCAGTGCCAATGGTGGTGTTTGCGCCATGGCCGGGCAAAACAATGGTGTCGTCGGGAAACACAAAAAGCTTTTGTTCAACTGACTGAATGATGGTGGCAAAGTCGCCGCCTTCAAGAGTTGTATTACCTGCGCCGCCAGGAAACAGTGTGTCGCCGGTGAACAAGAGCGGAGTATTTGCCACTTGGAATGAAATGGATCCTTCGGTGTGGCCAGGGTTGTGAATGGCATGTAAACGCATGCGACCGACTTCAATTACTTCTTTGTCGTCAATAAAGACGTCGTACCCGACATCTGCAAGGCGAGGAGCATCGGCGCGGGTAACAGCAACCTCGT
>CAIOHI010000004.1 GCA_903858075.1 uncultured Actinomycetes bacterium | reverse complement strand
GCAGCAGCAAAGAAAGCAGCTCCTAAGAAGGCTGCAAAAAAGGCTGCTCCTCGTAAGAAAAAAGCTGTCAAGCGCACAGCTGCAAAAAAGAAGTAATTACCTAACCAATCGGTTCGGAGTGTTGGAAGTGGGGGGCGCAAGCCCCCCACTTCTTTATTTCTCCCCCAGGTGCGCCACGATAGAGACATGGACGCCACCGACACCGTGTTGCGAGATCTCGCAGACGAACACCTCGCACTTGCCGCTCTCATTGCTGGGCTCTCTGAGCCGCAATGGCGCACGAAGACTCCAGCAGATGGCTGGGACATCGCAGACTCTGTATCGCATCTGTATTTCTTTGACATCCGCTCAGCCTTAGCAATGACCGACGCGGCTGGCTTTGCCGCAGATACTCAAGAGATGATGAAGTCATTTGCCACCGGCGGTGACCCTTCGGTTGCTTTTGGCCGCAGCGTGAGTGGTGCAGAGCTCGCCAGCGAGTGGAAAAAGTACAGTGCTGCTTTGGTGGCGGCAGGTCGCAGTGCAGATCGCACGCAACGCGTGCCGTGGTACGGGCCGTCAATGAGCGTCGCCTCATTTCTCACGGCACGGCTCATGGAGACCTGGGCGCACAGCGTTGATGTTTCTGATGCCCTTTCCCTGGCGCCAACTAGCTCAATACGACTCAAGCACATTGCTCATATTGGGGTGCTAGCTCGTGCGAATAGTTATCGGTCCCGTCAACGTGAAGTGCCAGACGCAAACATCTTTGTGAGCCTGCAGGCGCCCGACGGTTCCTTGTGGGAATGGGGAAGCGCCGATGCTCCCGAGTCGGTGCGTGGTTCTGCTCTCGACTTTTCGTTACTCGTTACACAGCGTCGCCATGTGCAAGATACGCAACTTGTTGCACAGGGAAATCTTGCCACCGAGTGGCTGGGTATTGCTCAAGCCTTCGCTGGCCCCGCAGGTGCTGGTCGACAACCTTTGTCGTAAGGAGCCAGTACTACAGATCTTTCATGTGGTGAAACACTTCAGCTGCTGCATAGCCATGTGGTTGACCAAGTGTGCTGAAGCGTGAGCGCATGCGTGTTTGAAATACATCGAGTGCTTCACTTGTGGTGGCTTTCATAGTCGATTCAAACTGACTGGCATGAGCAAGTAGTGCATTCAATTTCGTGTCGGCGCTTGCAGAAATATCTTCAACATGATTGGGTACGTCGGCTTCCCATAGAAGCAGCGATGATGGCCTGTGGTGCTTGAGGGCTACACCGGTGTTGAGGTCAGTAACGGTGAAATGGTGCCGGAAGAAATGTGGGTCACGCGCTGCAACAATGGAGTCGGTGAGAAGGAATCCGGCGGCTCGGTGATCGGGGTGGAGTCGGTATCGCTTCCACGGGTCGTGGCCAAGAACCACATCGGGTTGCACAATGCGAATGAGTCGCACCAAGGCGTCACGCATTTCCACAGTATTTTCAAGTTCTCCGTCAACTGCACCAAGGAATGTGACCGAACCAGTGGCGCCGAGACGATAGGCGGCATCACGTTGCTCTACTTGTCGGGTTGCGATGAGCGCGGCGGTGTCTGCATCGGGGTTCCAAGTTCCTTTCGAGCCATCGGTGAGTACTGCATGGTGCACAACGCAGCCAGCGGCTGCCCATTTGGCAAGCGTGCCTCCGCAACCAAATTCAATATCGTCGGGGTGAGCGCCAACGGCAAGTACGCGTTGTGGAACGGGAAGGTTGTGGCCCCAGTCGGTTGTTGGGGTTGCTGAACCCACCACTGGAGGTTGGCCAGGTTCATTGGCGCCTAGTTCATTGTTAGCCATGGGAACTCCTCATGAATGCGTGGGTGGTGAAGATCTTCGGGTTCGTCGAGGTCGAGTGCCCACTCATCGCTCAACGCAATGCGCGGAGCAAGACCATGCGACATCGCTTCTGCAACATGAGCAGAGAAACTTCCGGCTCCGTAATGAAATGAAAAAGGGAGCGCAGTGGGCAGTGCCAGCACGTTGGTGCCGTCGTGTGCAGAGTCGGGAACAATGCACACAGTGTCGGCTTCTAAAAATTGCTCAATGTTGTGCGCAAGTGGAACATCGCTGTGAGCGATGAGCACGTGTGTGAAGAGGTTGTTGCGGGCGTAGGTCATTGCATCGTTCACAGCGCCGTTGAGGCCCGCAGAGACCTGCATGAGGCACTCTGCGCCGTGCTCGCGAGCCCACGCCGGCACTTCGTTGTTGTCTGAAGTGTCGGTGACAACCAATACCGAAAGATTTCCCGCAGACTTCACCACACGTTCCGCGCACTCGCGGGCGAGTTGAGCGCGTTGTGCGGGTGAGAGCACATGCGATAAACGCCCCTTGGCGCTAGCGAATGGCTTGATGGGGATGACCATCAAAGCCTGTAGTGGCGTCTTCACAGGATGAAGCCTAGGGCTGGTCGACGCTGGTGCCCTACGCTTCACTTGTGGCAATTCGCGTGGGGGTCGTAGGGGCAGGGTCGTGGGGCACCACTATTGCCTCAATGGCGGCGTTAAATACCTCCACCATTTTGTGGGCGCGCAGTGCAGTAACAGCCGAGGTCATTAATGCCGATCACCGCAACCCTGCATATTTGGGAAAGCGAGCACTGCCTACCGAACTCATTGCATCGCACGACCTTGAAGAGGTGGTGCGCGACGCCGACGTGGTGGTGATGGCGGTTCCATCTCAAGGATTCCGCGAAGTGCTTCGTGCAGCAGCGGCACATGTGCGGCCCTCGGTGCCCATTGTGAGTGTGGCAAAGGGTCTTGAGCAGGGTTCTCTCATGCGCATGAGTGAAGTCATTGCAAGTGAACTGCCGGGGCACCCAGCTGCAGTGCTGACGGGGCCGAACCTTGCGCACGAAATTATGGATGGGCAGCCAGCAGCGAGTGTTGTGGCAATTGATGACGAAACCATTGCCCGTGAATTACAGCGTATTTTTAGCAACCCACGACTGCTCATTTATACCAACCCCGATGTGGTGGGTTGCGAAGTAAGTGGAGTAGTGAAAAATGTTATTGCTATCGCAGCGGGCATGGCAGGTGGAATGGGGTTCGGCAACAACACACGTGCCACTCTCATTACGCGAGGCCTTGCTGAAATGGCGCGGTTAGGAACTGCAATGGGAGGCACGCCAGCAACATTTGCTGGGTTAGCAGGAATGGGTGACCTCATTGCCACGTGCTCTTCACTGCAGAGTAGAAACACATCGGTAGGAATGGCCCTTGGGCGAGGCGAGAACATTGCCGATGTGGTGGCATCAATGCAAATGGTTGCTGAAGGCGTGAAGAGTTCAGCAGCGGTGCTCGATCTGGCCGCACAATTTGGCATTGAAATGCCCATCACTGAGCAAGTAGTGGCAGTATGTCACCGCGGTATTTCTGCAGAACAAGCGCTCAGCGACCTCCTCAGTCGAGGTGGGCGCTCTGAACTCGATTGAGACATATGACAACACTTTCACCAACATCACACGGACTCATCGGCATTCGCGGGGGCACCTTTACTGCTTCTGTTTCGCCATGGGGAGACATCACGCCGCACGATGGCACAGATGTGCTGGCCTGGCATGTTGCCGATGAAGACCGTTGGCATTCGCCAGAAAAAGAAGCCTCTGTGCGTCAAGTGCGCATTGATGGAGTGCCTGTTGTAGAAACGCGATTGCGTGTTCGCGGTGGCGACGCTATTCAGCGGGTCTATGCAGTTGCATCGCATGGTGGCATTGTTGTGGTGGAAATTGAAAACGATTCGCCATCGCCTATTGCCGTGGCCTTTACAAGAAACGACATCATCACTTCTCGTGTGCCAACTCAACAGCCCATTATGGGCATTGAGTTGCCGGCAAGTTCCATTGTGTTGCCCATTGGCCATCGCTCATCTGTGCGTGTGGCACTTGCAACGGGCGATGCGAGCAATATTCAGCTCAATACGTTGCCTAGTGCAGACAAGTTGGTGAGCGGATGGATGCAATCGCTGGAATCAGCAAGCAGAGTGCAAGCAGCAGATGGGCCATTGCACGACTTTTCTTTGGCACTTGTAGATGCGCGGTGTGCGTTGTTGCTCGGCGAAGTGTGTGACCCGCTCGAAGATGCGCTTGGCACCGTGCTCGATGGTATTGAGCTTGTTCGCTTAGGCGACAAGGCGGAAGTGTGGCTCGATGAGCTCGTTCCACTTGCTGAAGAATGCTTGCAGAATCATGCCCAACACGACCTCAGTGAATTGGCTCAAATGGTTGCTGGTGTGCAGTTGCTTTTGCATCGTTGCAAAGAAGATCGAGCAGTGCGTGATGTGGCGGCAAGCTGGCAACGCATTGTTGAGAGTCGTCAGACAAGCAATGCAACAAACGGTGCATCTCATAGCGTGGGAATGTCGCATGGTCGTCGTGTTGCTGCAGTTGAACAGCAGTTGTGCACGGTGAATGGTCGTGGTGAAACAATTCTTTTGCCTCATGGCATTCCTGCATTGTGGAGAGGGTTCAACTGGGAATCTTTTGGCTTCATGGCAGGCGGCGGCGTGAGTGCATCATTTGCGTTGCGTTGGCATGGTGAAAATGTGGCAGCACTCTGGGAGTTCACCGGTGGCGTTCCTGTTATTGCGCGCAGTGGGGTAGATGCAACATGGTCTACAACGAAAGCGAGCTCGGGTGAAGCGCTCTGGCAGGTGCAGAACTCGTAGAGCCCTACTACTCTTTGCCTATGGCTTATCGCGGAACTCCTATTCGACTTACGGAATGGACCAGTTGTGGTGGTTGCGCGGCAAAGTGGGGCGCATCACTTCTTTCTGAACTAGTAGCCGAGATGCCAGGCTCTCTCGACAAGTCATTACTTGTGGGCTTGGCCCCATTCGACGATGCAGCGGTGTACCAAGTGAGCCCCGATGTGGCTCTAGTGAGCACCACCGATTTTTTTCCACCACTTGTTGATGACCCCGAAGACTTTGGTGCAATTGCAGCAGCAAATGCGTGTAGCGACGTTTTTGCCATGGGCGCACATGTGGTCATGGCCATCAACGTGGCTGCTTTCCCCGAGCACTTTCCTCACGATGCCATCTCGGCCATTTTTGGTGCAGCAAGCAAAGTGGTCACCGAGGCAGGTGGAACCATTGCAGGTGGGCACACCATTCGTAACCCAGAACCCATTTTTGGTCTAGCCGTACAAGGTGTTGTGCACCCATCAAAGATTTGGCGTAAAGGTGGCTCGCAACCTGGTGACGTTGTGATGATGTCAAAACCAATTGGCACCGCACTTGCTCTTGCCGGAGGTTGCGCTACCGATCAGCGCGCCGCCATTAACGGAATGCGCACATTGAATCGCCGCGCAGCAGAACAACTGCGCGAACTTGGCGACGATGTGCACGCAGTAACCGACGTGACGGGTTATGGGTTGGCAGGTCACGGTTGGGAAGTTGCCGAGCGCGGCAACGTGCGTTTGCATATTGATGCACAAAATATTGTTGCGTACCCCGGTGCGTTGAAGGCAGCAACAGAGGGCATGCGCACGGGCGGCGACCCTCGCAACCGCACGTATGTGGAAGGGCATTGCACCATCTCTGCGCCAGATGCACACGCTGCTTTGTGTTTTGACCCACAAACTTCAGGTGGCTTGTTGGCTGTTGTACCACAGCAAAAGCAACAGCAATTGCTCGACCTTGGTTGGTGGTGTACTGGCTATATAGAAGCCGGTGCCCCTGGCATCGTTATTGAATAAGCATGGCGCAACGCACACCACGGTTGGCCCCCACGTTGCAGTGGGAAGACGAACTTCGCATGCAAGGTGCGCGCGTTGTTGCAGGCATTGACGAGGTGGGGAAGGGTTCATGGGCTGGGCCACTTGTTGTGGGTATTGCCATTGTGAACAATGAGAAGTTTGCAGTGGAAGATCTTGTTGCGCGCGACTCAAAAATATTGAGCGAGAAAAAGCGCGAAGAACTTTTCGACATAGTTGTTGCGCAATGCCTCGATTGGTCGCTCGGTATTGTTGAAGCCTCAGAGTGCGATGCGCTGGGCATGAGTGCGGCTCAACGTTTAGCTACACAACGTGCACTGGCACTGTTGACAGTAAAACCTGATGCTGTGATTGCCGATGGAAAATGGGACTTTGTTTCACCATTGGTACCGCGCGTCATGATGCAAGTGAAAGCCGATGCAGTGTCGGCATCGGTAGCTGCTGCTTCAGTTTTGGCAAAAGTTTCACGTGATCGCATGATGCGCAATTACGCAGTGCAGTACCCGCATTGGAACTTCGAAGGAAGCAAGGGTTACCCCTGCCCAAAACAGCGCGAAGGCCTACGCGATCATGGAGTGTCTCCACTGCACCGCGTGTCGTGGGCGTTTATGGAAAATTTAGGTTTAACGAAGTAGCGAGAAATTATTTCTGCAAATCGCGGAAAGATGACTTCGAGTCAATTCCTGTGTCTTTGGGTAATCCAAGTACACGTTCACCCACAATGTTGCGCATCACTTCGTCGGAGCCGCCGGCAATGCGTAACCCAGGGGTTCCAAGCACCAACTGGTTCCATGCGTAGGTGCCCCATTCGCCGGTGTCGGCTTGTAGGCGTGGCCCTAAAACCTCTGACAGAAACGCACCGAGACGCAATTGGTTGTCGGTGAGAGCCATTTTGGCAATAGACATTTCAGGGCCAGGTGTTTGACCAGAGCGAATTTTGTCGAGTGCGCGCTGGTTGTTGTACGAAGCAACGCGGTAGCGAATAACGAGGTCGGCAAGTTTGTTGCGCACAATGAGGTCTTTATCGAGACCGTAGTGACGCACCATGCCAAACACGCGCGTGAGAACGCTGTCGCCTCCACTGCCGCCGCCAATTGCTGCGCGCTCGTTCATGAGCGTGGTGAGTGCAACATTCCATCCGTTGTTCACGTCGCCAAGGCGGTGATCGTCGCGCACACGTACTTCGGTGAAGAACACTTCGTTGAAGCTTGCGCCGCCTGTCATTTGGCGCAGTGGGCGTATTTCTACACCAGGTGCTTTCATATCGACAATGAAGCCGGTGAGTCCTTTGTGCTTTGGCAAGTCGGCGTCGGTACGACAAATGATTTCACCAATGTCGCTGAAGTGTGCACCAGAGGTCCACACCTTTTGGCCGGTAATAACCCATTCTTCACCATCGCGTTCTGCTTTGGTTTGCAACGACGCGAGGTCGCTACCTGCACCTGGTTCGGAAAAGAGTTGGCAACCAACAATGTCGGCACGCCACATTTTGGTGAGGTATGCATCTTTTGCCAGCGTGCTTGCGTGCGCCAAAATGGTGGGAGCGACCATGCCAAGACCAATGGAGAAAAAACCTTGGTTAGGAATTTTGTATTCGCCTTCAATGCGCGCAAAGGCACGATCGTAAGCTGCAGGAAGTGCACTGCCGCCGTATTCTGTGGGTCCGCCCACCCAGCCAAAGCCCGCATCGAATTTCTTGCGACGCCACTCTTTTGCTTCCTCAAGGAGAACGAGTTCCTGTTCGCGTGTGCGCTCTTCAAACACGTTGACTTTGTCGGAGCCTTCGCCCCATACGAATGTTTTTTCAGCTTCGCGACGTTCTGCATTGGCATCGAGAAATGCTCGTGCTGCTGCGGTGAACTCATCAAGTGACATATTGGCTGACAGACCGTTGGACATCTTTTCCCCCTATTGACTCCTCAAATTATGGTGGAGAAATGCCAGCGATGCACCACGGCAGACTATTGTTTTGGCATGGGTCAGCCAGTATCAGTTCTTGAAGGTCCCGCCGGCAAGTTGGGCATTGTCCGTTTCGAGGCAAACCGCAGTTTCACGGGAATGGGCCACGAGCGCTTTTCCAGTGCCGACCAAGCATTTGGCACCAAACCTGCAGCAGTGGTGGCAAGTCGACTTTTTGCTACCGGGCAAGTTGCTGGCGTGCATGTTTATGGCAACATCATCACTGTTGAGTTGGCCAAAGGGGCAGGTGCTCAGGGCTTGAACGAAGTGGTGCGCGACCTGTACCAGTATTGGAAGCCAGGAATGGTGCCTCCTGCATTTGAAGATCTTGTTGCCCCAGAAGAAGATGCGCCAAGCGGTGCTGCAACAAGCGATGGTGGCCCAGCCCTCAGTGCTGCGGCACAACGTGTGCCAGCACATCTGTTCGAGCGCAGTGCTGCTGCGCGTGCCCGTTTGGGTGCCTAGCAGTTTTTCAAATGTTTATCCGTTAGGTAAAGCACGCAGGGCAGAACTCTTCTAAAGTCAAGGCGTGGTTGCTCAAAAAGTCATTGTTGAAAGTGTGCCTGCACACGAGATGACCCTGCATGAAGCAGCAGCGATGCTCGATGTGCACTACATGACCGCATACCGCTATGTGCGCTTGGGTCTTTTGCCCGCACACAAGGCAGCAGGAACATGGCGTGTTCTGCTCCACGATCTGCGTGAGTTCCAAGGTCTGAACCCGCAACCCCTCGATGCTGAAGCATCGCTCAAAAAAAATGTGGTGTGGTGGGAACGACTTGAAGCTCGTCTGCTTGCCGGCGATGGCAGCGGAGCATGGGCCGTGGTTGAGGCTGCACTTGTTGCTGGGGTCAGCGTGGAAGAGATTTATACGAAAGTTCTCAGCCCTGCGATGGTGAGCATTGGCGATCAATGGGCACAAGGCAATTTGGAGATCTATCACGAGCATCAGGCATCGGCAATTGTGGGTCGCATTATGGGTCGCCTGGGGCCACGCTTTGTGGGCCGTGGGCGTCCAAAGGGTTCCATTATTGTGGGTGCTCCCGCGGGTGAGCATCATGATCTTGTGGTGTCGATGGTGGCCGATCTCGTGCGCCAACGCGGTTGGGAAGTATTCGATTTGGGAGCAAATCTTCCCACGCATGCATTTATTGCTGCGGTGAGCAACACCCCCGATGTGGTTGCAGCCTGTGTGAGCATTACTTCGCCAACTGCTCGCGATGCAGCACGCGAGCTTATTTTTTCTTTGCGCGAAGCTGCCGGCGATGCGGTGCCTATTTACATTGGCGGAGCCGCGGTGCTCTCGGCGGCCGATGCAGAAGAATTAGGGGCTCACGGCTGGGCGAGCAATGTCGATGCTCTGGTGGGGTTGCTCGAGCAGGGTTAAATGCGAACACACGTTCGCTACAGTGACGGCGTGTCATCTGTGGAACTGGCTCGTGAGCAACTAGCCCAACAACTGTCTCATCATAAATATGGGCACCATGTGGTGTCACTTGGCAAAGCATCTTTGCATGCACATCGCACCATTGCTGTGAGCAATCAGTTTGCGGAAGTTCTGCAACGCGCGCAACTGCCTCTGGGCTTGGTACGTGGTCGCGTGTACCAGTGCACAGGCATTGCGCCTGTGTCGCTTGCGGTTGCCCTTGTACAAAAAGCAACTGCAGAGGGCTCATGGGTGGGTTGGTGCGCAAGCGAGCATCTCAATTGGAGCGCAGCTCGTAACGCTGGGTGGTGTTTAGAGCGTGTGGTGCAAGTGTCATGTGCGGAACATTGGTGCGAGGCAGTAGCGGCACTCGCAAGTGGTGTTGAAGTTCTTGTTGTAAATATCCCATCGCATGTATCGCCAAGTTCTGTGCGGCGAACCTTGTTGTCAGCAGCAGTGCAGCAGTGTGCAGTAATTGCTCTTGGCCCAATGCATGCCGTCAGCGCCGATGTTGTTCTTACTGCAACAGGGCGCACATGGCTAAAGGAAAAAGAGGCACAAGAGCAAGTGGCGTTTGCCGCGCAAGAATTATCTGTTCATGTTGGCGGACGCCGAGTACCAAGCGAGCAACGTTTCTCGCTGCTGGTGGGGTAGTGAAATGATGAATCATCATTCATATCGCGTTGCCATTGTGCGCGCTGTAGGAAGCGATGCCCGGCAACTCAATGCATTGGCTCAAAGCATTACTGCTATTGCGCCACTCATTGAAGTTGTCGACGATGAACATGTACTTGTTCCTATGCGAGGCCCAACTCGATATTTCGGTGGCGAAGAAGCAGTAGCCGAAAGGCTTTTTTCTTGCGCACCTCAGCATGTGGCGCTCACCATAGGTATTGCCGATGGGCGTCTTGCGGGGCTCATTGCGGCCCGTATGGCACAGCCATTATTCATTGTTCCTGCAGGTGAAACAGCAGAGTTTTTGGCAGGTGTCAATGTGCGACACCTTGAACAGTTCGCCAATATGTCTGCACATACTTTGTCGCTTCTTTCACGATTGGGTTTGTCTACCTGTGGCAAAATTGCTGCTACAAGTAAGCAACTCCTTGCCGATCGCTTTGGCCCCGACGGCAATACGTTGCACACACTGTGTAGCGGTGCCGACCTGCACCCTGCACTCACTGAAAAAATTCCTACTCTCTATTACGCCGAGGGCCATTATGAAGATCCACTTGTGCAGGTCGATGCTGTTTTTGTGGCTACTCAAGAGCTCATCGCACCGCTCATGGCAAAGTTGCAAGGGCAACATCTAGCAATATGTCGTGTAGTTGTTACTCTCACCACCGAGCACGACGACACATCTGAACGTGTGTGGTACAGCGCGGCGGGTTTTTACGAACAAGGTCTCCTCGAGCGTGTGCGATGGCAAGTAACAACATGGCTAGAAGAATCATCGGGGCTCACTGCTGGGGTGCACAACATTGTGGTCAATGTGCAAAACACGGTGCCCATTGGCCACGAGCAGCCACGCTTGTGGGGTGGTCGTAGTGAAAGTGATGCTGCAGCACGTATAGCTATTACTCGAGTGGCTGGTGTGGTGGGTCAAGACCAGGTGTGCGTTCCCGAGTGGCAAGGCGGCCGCGACATTACGCGTGAGTACGAACTGGTACCTGCGCATCGTGTCGACCTTGCCCACAATGAAGCCACTATTCACCGGGTTACCCCTGGCGTATTGCGGCCCGCAGCGTGGAGCGGCGACATGGGCCAACACGTACCAATGCAAAATATTGTTCCACCAGAAAAAGTTGAGGTACTCAACAGCCAGTATGCGCCAGTCGAGGTCACCGGCCGCCATGCTGTGCGTTCAGAGCCACAGTACATACAACGCAACGAACATCTTTTCCCTGTGCGCGCGTGGCATGGTCCGTGGCCCGTTGAAGAGCGCTGGTGGGACCCACTGCGTCAACGTCGTGTGGTGCGCATGCAATGCCTTGTTCATGACGGAAAAGAAGAACATGGGTGGCTTGTGCTGCTTGAGCACCGTACATGGTGGCTCGTTGCGGTGTATTCCTGAGAGACTGTAGAAATGACATCGCTTGCAGTAGATGAACTCTTGGCATTAGTTACGCATCATCAACCCGTCGATGCCCGAGAAGCCGAGTCGCTCATCACTTTTCG
>CAIOHI010000003.1 GCA_903858075.1 uncultured Actinomycetes bacterium | reverse complement strand
GCACAAGTAATTGACGACCTCATTGCCGATGGCAACACAGTTATTTTTGGAACATCTTTTGGTTTCCAAGATGCCTTTGCTGCAGCTGCAGAAAAGAACCCAGAAATTTGCTTCGAGTTTGCAACTGGCTATAAGAGTGCAGCGAACTTGTCGCAGTTCTACGGCTCAGCAGAAGACACTGACTACCTCACCGGTATGGCCGCAGGTTTTGCTTCAAAGACCGGAAAACTCGGCATCCTTGCAGCATTCCCAATTCCCGAAGTAATTCGTGGCGTGAATGCCTGGACCATGGGTGCACGTGCTGCAAACCCAGATGCTGAAGTGAAATTGGTGTGGACCAACAACTGGTTCGACCCAGCACTTGAGCGCAAAACTGCTGAAGCACTCATCGCCGGTGGCGCTGACGTGATTGGTGTGAAGTCGCAAGACTCTCCTGCTTCTGGTGATGCTGCAAAAGCTGCTGGTGTTCCATGGGCTGGATACGACAGCGACCAAAGTGCGAACTACCCAGACGTATGGCTTACCGCTACTACTTACCACTGGGATATCTATGAAATTCCACGCATCCAAGCCGTCTTCGATGGCACATGGGTTGCAGGCAATTACTACGGAGACCTCGAAGACACCTTCGTTCGCCTTGCCCCTTACGGCAAATTGGTGACCGAAGAAGCGAGGGCCGCAATTGAAGCCAAAAAGGCAGAGTTCACAAAGGCTCCAGGTTCAATGTTCACTGGTCCGTTGAAAGACAACACTGGCAAGGAAGTCATTCCTGCTGGCAAGTCGGCAACATACGGTGAACTCATGAGTCAGAACTTCTTGGTAGAAGGTGTTGTTGGGGAAATCCCCGCCAGCTAATTCTGCAGTGTTAACTGTTCGTAAAAGGGGGGTGAGCCTTTTCGGCTCGCCCCCCTTTGTCGTCTAGCGTTCGGAGTAGTGGGGAACATGACGAACACAATTGCTGTACAAATGTCTGGGGTCGTCAAGCGATTCCCTGGGGTCGTTGCTAACGACGGCGTGGAGTTTGAACTCCGCCGTGGAGAAGTGCATGCATTGCTCGGCGAAAATGGTGCCGGTAAATCAACACTCTCGAATATTTTGACGGGTCTGTACCGGCCCGATGAAGGAACCATTGAACTCAACGGTGCCCCTGTTTCTTTTAGTTCACCGCGCGATGCTTTGAATGCTGGCATCGGAATGGTGCACCAACATTTCCGTTTGGTAGAAACTTTTTCTGTTGCGGAAAATGTTGTGCTCGGCAACCCCGACACCGCATTTCTTCTCGACACCGCGGCCACTAATGAGCGCGTGAAAGAACTCGCCGCACGTTACGACATGGCTGTTGACCCCGAGGCTCGCGTATGGCAGCTCAGTGTGGGCGAACAACAGCGTGTAGAAATTTTGAAAGTTCTGTATCGCGGTGCACAAGTTCTCATTCTCGATGAACCCACCGCAGTGCTTACCCCTATTGAAGCCGATGCGCTCTTTCGCACCTTGCGCGCAATGACCGCTGAAGGCCGCACTGTTATTTTCATTTCGCACAAACTCGACGAAGTAATGGCGGTATCCGATCGCATTACCGTTCTGCGCGGTGGCCGCACGGTTGGCACTGTCGATACCTCAACTACCAACAAGCGCGACCTCGCCAGCATGATGGTCGGGCGCAATGTTGAATTCACACGTGTACAACGCAAAACACCTGCACAAGCAAACGATGTGGTGTTGAACGTAGAAAACCTTGGTGGCCACGACGACCGTGGTCGCGATGCGCTTCATGGCATCACACTCACTGTTGGTCGCGGAGAAATTGTTGGTGTTGCTGGTGTTGCTGGCAACGGCCAACGCGAACTTGCTGAAGTCATTGCAGGCATGCGCCACGCCACCACTGGTTCGGTGAGCGTTGAAGGAAAAGTATTGCAAAGCGGCAAAGCACGCGCCGCAATTGCTGGCGGCATTGCACACGTTCCTGAAGATCGTTTACACACTGGGCTTGCTGCGGGTCATTCCGTTGAAGACAACCTGGCATTGAAGTCATATCGCTCGTCGTTGCTCTCACGGTTTGGTTTACTGCGACGACAAGCAATGCGCGATGGCGCAACAGAATTGGTAGAGCGCTACGACGTGAAGACTCCCAGCACACAAACTGCAGTGCGCCTTCTTTCAGGTGGCAATGTGCAAAAGGTTTTGTTGGCCCGCGAGTTTTCTACTGGTCCAAAAATTCTTATTGCTGCTTCGCCAACACGCGGGCTCGATGTTGGTGCCATTGAATCGGTGCGCGAGCGTTTAGTAGAAGCAGCCGACGGTGGCCTAGGGGTACTTCTCATTAGCGAAGACCTCGACGAAATTATGTCTCTCGCCGATCGCATTGCTGTGATGTATGAAGGTCGCATTGTTGCTGTTATTCCCGCCGAATCTGCCGACCGCGAAACCATTGGTTTGCTCATGGGTGGTTCACAATTGGAGGCAACGTCGTGAAATCACCAGTGCGCTTAGAGCGCCGTTTAGAGCAGCCGAAATGGCTGAACTGGGCAATTCCACTCATTTCTTTATTGGGCGCACTGGCCGTAGGCGCCATTGTTCTCTTGCTCACCGGCAAGAACCCCATCGATGTTTACCAACGTATTTTTGAACGTGGCTTCCTCTCCACGCGTGCCCTTACTGGCACCTTGCGTACCGCAACACCATTCGCATTCACTGGGTTGTGTGCCGCGGCAGCATTTCGTTTAGGTGTGATCAACATTGGTGGTGAAGGCCAGTTGTACATGGGTGCCATTGGTGCTTCGTACGTTGGTCTCGTCATGGGCAACTCGTACCCAGTGGGCATTGTCATCATTGCCATGGTTCTCGCCGGAATGATTTTCGGCGGAATGTATGCAGGTTTTGTTGGGCTGTTGCGAGCACAGTTCAATACCAATGAAATTATTACCTCGCTCATGATGAACTACATCGCGGGCATTGTTTTGAACTACCTCATTTTCAACTCGCTCTCCTACTGGCGCGACCCGCGCTCTGCAGGTTTTCCATCGGGCAAGCCACTCGACAAGCGGGCATTTTGGCCGTCGTATGAAATTGGCGGCGTCGGCATTTCTTTCGGGCTCATACTTGCAGCCTTTGTAGCAATTGCTGTGTGGGTGCTTTACAAACGCAGCCGTTTCGGTTTCGAAATTGGTGTTATTGCCGACTCACCACGTGCGGCGCGTTACATCGGTATTCGCACCAAGACCACCATCGTCGTTGTAACCGCACTGTCTGGTGCGCTCGCTGGTATTGGTGGCGCAAGCCAGGTAGGCGACTTCACGCATTACCTCGATGCAAAGGGTTTGCAACTCAACAGCTTTGGCTACACCGGAATTGTTGTTGCCGCACTTGCACGACTCAATCCACTCGGCGCCATTGTTGTTGCCATCTTGCTTGGTGGTCTCACCAACGCGGGTTATTCACTACAAGGACCCGACTTCCCAAGTGGTCTGGTGGGCACCTTGCAAGGTCTCATTCTCTTTACCGCAGTAGCCGGCGAAATTCTCATGAAGTACCGCGTGAAACGCAACACTGCTGCAAAGAAAGCGACGGTTGCATCGTGAACAACAGTCTTCTCATTGTCATTTTAGCTTCAGCAATTTTTTACGGAACTCCATTGCTCTTTGCCGCACTTGGCGGTGTGTTTACCGAGCGCAGTGGCGTACTCAACCTGGGTGTTGAAGGCATGATGCTCATTGGCGGAGTGAGTGCTGCGTGGGCATCGCAACACGTTGGCGGTTCAGCATGGTTCACCGTGTTTGCTTCCATTCTCATTGCAATGTTTGCTGGTGGTTTAACTGCACTTCTTCACGCATTTTTGTGTGTCACGTTGAAAGCTAACCAAACCGTTGCTGGGCTCTCCATCACTATTTTTGCTGGTGCACTTGGCCTCTCAAGTTATTTCGCCAACGTGTGGGAAGTTGCTGCGCACCCGGTTACTCGACCCATTCGCAAGCTCGATGTCTTCGGCCTTGCTGATGCTCCTGTTGTTGGCCCACTGCTTTTCAATCACACCATCCTCACTTATGTCAGTTGGGTGCTCGTTGCGGCGTCGTCGTTTTATTTGTTCCGCACAAAAACCGGTTTGCAATTACGCGCTGTTGGCGAGTCGCCACAAACAGCCGACGCAATGGGAATCAGCGTGGTGAAATACCGCTACTTCCACACCATTTTGGGTGGCATGCTCGCTGGCATTGGTGGAGCTTTCTACAGCCTCGCCATTGTTTCTACTTGGGTCGACGGCCTCACCAAGGGTGCTGGCTGGATTGCTATTGCACTTGTTATCTTCGGATTCTGGCGCCCCGACCTCACCCTTGTTGGTGCTTATTTGTTCGGTGCTCTGCAATCACTCGGCACCACGTTGAAAGCACGTAGCTTCCACATCTCTGGCGATCTTCTCGAT
>CAIOHI010000002.1 GCA_903858075.1 uncultured Actinomycetes bacterium | reverse complement strand
GCTACCACGAAACCATGGCGCTTAAAATCCGCGGCAAAGGCTGAGTTTTACAAGCCTAAAAGCTCACGCGCTTCAGCAATTGCTGCAGCGTGATCTGTGACGTGAATAACCTTCATGCCTATTTTGCGTGCCGCATCTGCCATGGGTAAAAAATCATCTAGGTAGACAATCTCTTCTGGCGAGTAATTCAACTGTTGTGCTGCAGACAAGTAAATAGAAGCATTGGGTTTGCGTAAACCTACGTCACAGGAGTACAACACCACATCGAATAGTTCGTGCGAAGGCGTGAAGTTCTCCCACCAAGGTAGCCACTCGCTAATGACATTCGAAATGATTCCTGTTGCGAATCCGGCGTCGCGTACCTCTTGAACAAAATGGTGCATCACTTGTGCAGGCTTCAACTTCGCCATAATGAAATGCTCTGAGTCGGGGTGGAGTACTTTGCGGATCTCGGTTCCCATGTCACCCATCAGGTTCACAAAGTGATCCATTGAAATTTCGCCGCGTTCCAACTGATGTCCGGGGTTGTCGTTGTCACCTTCGGAAATAAACATCTCCATGAAGATGGGTCCGAGAGCTTCCAGGTCAATGCCTGCGTCGATAGCGGCCTGGGGCATGACGGTGCTCATGGAATGCGTCAGTACGCCGCCGACGTCGAAGCACACCGCTTTATAAGGAGAAGGCATGAAACGGCTTAACCAATTTTTTCAAGAAGGATGAGTGGAATTTCGCGTTGAGTACGCGATTGGTAGCCACCATAGTTTTTGTACTTCTCTACAATTTGTGGCCACATGGTGTTGCGCTCATCGGAGGTAGCAATGCGTGCCCTGCGCTGATGCTTCTCCTCATCTTGGGTTGCGACCTCAACAAGTGGTTCGTCGCGCAAATTAAGAAACCAAGCAGGGTGCTGATCGTCGCCGCCGCGCGAAGCCACAATGACCATTGTGGAATCGAATTGCAGTGGGGAAGTCAACATCACTTCGCGCTTCTCTCCACTTTTGCGACCCACCGTGGTGAGTTTCAGTACGGGCATATTGCCGGCGTTCCACCCTTTGCGACCACCGCTCACCTTCAAGATGGTGCGGTGAATGTTGTTCATTGATTTCAAGACAAAGTCGCTAGGCATGGGTTCTACGGTACTTGCTACTCCCAGTCACCCTTGCGACGCTGATCTTTTTTCTCGCTCTCACGTTTTTTGCTGGTGAGGCGACGCTCAATTGCTCCTCGAGACGGGCGTGACGGGCGGCGAGGCGGGGCGGGCGGCGTCGCCGCAGTATCGATCATCTCCACTATCTGCGCAATGCAGTGCTGGCGGTTTCTCCATTGGCTGCGACTGGTCTGCTGTGTAACACGAATGGTTTCTGGGTAGGCGGCAAGCACCCGGGCAAGAGCGGCGCGAGGGCCTGTGATGAATGGCGTTGAAACGGTGAGTGAAGCCTTGCTTGAGGTTTTATTCACGTTTTGGCCCCCGGCACCAGCGGAACGGGCGAATGTCCAAGAAAGGGCGGTCTCAGGGATGCAGAGCCCGCGTGGGGTGCGAATGTTGCCGTCCGAGTCCATGTCTCATTATGTCTCTTGGGTACTCTTACAACAGATCATTCATATAGGGGTAAGGGGCACATATGACGCACACTGCACGCAACGAGGTTTCTACAACCCGTACAGGAATCAATATTTTTATTGGCGAAGGCATTGCGCCGGTCGTTTCCGACACCTGGAGTGTTGGCGGCTGGAATATTCAATTTGTGCGTCTCGATGCCGGCCAAAGTTTTGCTTTGAATCATTCTGCAGGCGCTGTGCACATCAAAGTGGTCACAGGCCGTCTCGCAAATATCAATCGTGGGGCATATGCGCAAGACAAAGTGGTGCGTAATACAAAGGTGACTGAAGCAGAAGTAGTAGCTGGCCCCGACGGTGCAGTTTTCACCATCTTCACCGGCACCGCACAGGTGCCAAAGAAAGTCACCTCAATGAGTCAGCTTGCCTATAGCGGTCCACTGGCCAATGAATTGTCATGGATGACTTTTGAAGAGCGCTATCACGATGTGATTCCGTTCTTCGATGGTCTCGATTGCTATTTGTCGCCAGGTTTCCATTTGCTCGATGCCGATGGTGAAGAAATCACCTACATGTTCGTATGGACTGCAGGCAAGGGTGTCGACTTGTCAACTCACAACCATGGTCATGACCCAGCACCAACGCGTCCGGCGTTTGCTGAAGTGCACTGGGTGTTGCAAAACGGAACCGGCACAGGCGGCATGTTTGAAACATCAAAGCCGGGTGCCGATGACCGAGTGCGCACACCGTTGCAGCAGGGTGACGAGCATGGACCATTCTTTATGTGGGACAAAAAAACTGGCCGCCCTACATTGCGCGAAAATGGTGCAGTGGAATACCCATGGCACGGTTGGCAAGGTGGCACCGATGCAGAAGAAGGTCAGTCCTACGACGTTGTTGCCGCGTTTGAAATTACTGCGCCATACGCAATTATCGCGCCGTAACCGTGGCTCACTCTTCGGCAACATCAGGGTTGCGCTTTGGTTGGCTTTCGCCTGTCATTGGGAATAGGTGGAGCAATCATCAACCCATTGTGGTTTTTCAAGAAAAGCACATTTTGCCGACGGCATTACCGCACTTCGATTCACTCTGGGTTGCCGATCACTTCTATGGCATGGACACTCACACCGACCCATTCATGGAAGCGTGGACAACGCTCACGTGGCTTGCCGCAAAATTTCCTGATGTCATGTTGTGTCATCACGTGCTTGGCCAGGGTTATCGCAACCCAGCATTAACAGCGAAGATGGCTGCCACTTTGCAGGTCTTGTCGGGCAACCGGTTCATTTTGGGCATTGGTGCTGGCTGGCGCGAAGAGGAGTACCGCGCATACGGCTATGAGTTTCCACGACCTGCAGTGCGCTTCCAAGAACTTGAAGAACTCGTGCACATTTGCCGATTGATGTGGACCGAAGAAGCACCAAGTTTTGAAGGCAAACATTTCAGCATTCAGCGTGCAGCGGCCCCACCATTGCCTGAAGTGGTTCCGCCGGTGTGCATTGGTGCATTTGGTGAACAAATTGGTTTGCCAATGGCGGGCCGTATTGCCGATATGTGGAATTCCCCCATATTTGGCAGCGATGAGAAATGGTTGAAGAAGCGTGACATTGTTTTTACATCCGCAGTGAAGGCCGGGCGCGAAACGAGCGATATAGAAGTGTCGCTGACCGTCGAACGCGCATTGCCAAATACTGGCGCTGAATCACAACAGCTATTCGATGAGTTATCTCATTTGGCCGAGTTGGGCGTGCAGCACTTCGTCATGGATTTCGGGCACCCACAAAGCACCGAGCCGGTACTGCGCTTTGTGGAAGAAGTAATGGCGCCACTGCGGCGTGGTTAAAGCAGTATTTTTGCTGGAGTAAAGTTTCGTTATGGCTGGACTCGCACACGAAATTGACCCACGAGAATTTGATTCTCCAGAGTTTCAAAGTAATCCGTTTCCGTTGTATCAGCGGCTTCGAGATCACCATCCTTTATTCCGTGACCGTTTCCATAATCGGTGGATCATCAGTCGCTATGAGGACGTCAATGCCGCGTTCCAAAACAATGAGAGCTTCGACCGGGCGATGTACCAACCCGATGGCCCTTACGTATTTGGTTCATCACACGTGTTTGGTCCAAATATCTTGGAATACGGAAATAGTGATCGCCACCGCTGGCTGCGCAACGTAGTTGCAGGTCAATTCGTGGGGCAGGGCCTCGTTTCTTTTATTCCTTTCGTTGAGCAAATTGCCGGGGAACTTGTTGAGCGTTGTTCGGGCGAAGGGGAAGTGGAGCTCGTGCAGCAGTTCTCAAATCAATTCCCTATTCGAGTTATTTCAAACATCCTGGGTCTTCCTCGCGCAGATGAAGAAAAGTTTGTTGTGTGGTATCAGGCCCTCATCGCTGGCTTGGGTTTTGGTGGTGAACACTTAGCCCGTGGCATTGCGGCACGAAATGAGATGTGGCAGTACCTAGAACCACTAGTTGCAGATCGGCTGGCGCATCCCAAAGACGACTTGTTGTCAAAATTGTGTTTGGCCGAGCTCGATGGTGTGCGTATGAATATGGACGAAGTGAAAGGCTTTATTGCGCTACTCCTTGCTGCTGGCGGCGATACCACCGATAAGGCAATTGCCAACATGTGGTACCACATGCTGTACACGCGTCCCGATCAGTTTGAAGATGTAAAGAAAGACCCAGAACTATGGGACAACGTATTTTCAGAAATGATGCGCTTCGACCCAGTGGTGCATGTTCAGTCACGTTTCACAACACGTGAAGTCGAAATGCACGGACGCGTCATTCCCGAGCGCGCTCAGGTCATTTTGTCGCTTGGTGCCGGCAACCGTGATGAGCGGGTGTTCAAGAACCCCGATGTATTCGATATTCATCGTGAAGACCTACACATGGGTCGCGAAAATCGTTCAGCTCGTTATAAGTCTGACAAACAGGGTCACTTAGGTTTTGGCGTTGGTCAGCACTTTTGCATGGGTTATGCAATGGCTCGCCAAGAGGCGGTTATCGCCTGCACGCGCATGATGGAAGTCATGAAAAATCCGCGCCCGAAATTTGCAACTCACGAAGGTATTACTTCGCCAAATATTGACTCCGGTGGCTTTAGGTCGCCGCGTGAACTGTGGATCCAGTTCGACAAGTAGAGCATTATGAAAGTATTGGTCGACAAAGAACGCTGCATCATGTCGGGTGAGTGTTGCTACAACCACCCATGGTTATTCGCCTTCGGCGACGATGATTATCCGGTTGTTCAAGCGGTAGAGAT
>CAIOHI010000001.1 GCA_903858075.1 uncultured Actinomycetes bacterium | reverse complement strand
GGACGAAAAGCATATTCGCATTCTGAAAACTTTGAACCGCACTTTGCCCATATACCCGAAAACATGGCAGGGCTGGAACGTCGTGAGGACGGCAAGATCAAGTTTTCCTTCGTCAACCTCATGGCCTTTCACCGTCCCCTTGTTATCGTGGACGAGGCGCACAAAGCGGGAACCAATCTCTCTTTCGATATGCTTGCCGCTTTGCGACCATCTTGCATTGTCGAATTTACCGCAACACCGAACACCGATCCGAAAAATGGAAGCAATGTTTTGTTTCGGGCTTCCGCTGCCGAGGTGAAGGCGGCGGAGATGATTAAGCTGCCGATCATCCTGACCGAGCACCCCGACTGGCGTTCCGCCGTGCATGACGCGATAGAGACTCGTGCGCGACTGGCAGAAACAGCAAAGAGCGACCCGCGTTATATCCGCCCCCCTAACGCTTTTTCAGGCACAGGACCAAGGGCAGGAAGTGACTGTGTCCGTTCTGAAAACATACCTGATCGAGAACGAGAATATCGCACCAGAAAAAATCGCCGTAGCTACCGGAGAGCAACGCGAACTTGACGCTATAAACCTTTTCGATCCGGCCTGCACTGTTGAATTTATCATCACCGTTGAAGCGCTCAAAGAGGGGTGGGATTGTTCTTTTGCCTATGTTTTGTGTTCCGTGGCGAACATCGCCAGCGCAACGGATATTGAGCAGCTTTTAGGGCGTATTTTACGAATGCCCTATGCTCAAACCAGACCGAACGAGGCATTGAATCGTGCCTATACCCATGTTTCCAGCCCTCGCTTTGGGGAGGGCGCTAGAGCCTTGACCGATACGCTTGTACAGAAAATGGGCTTTGAACCGGACGAGGCTGCAGCTTCGATTGAGACACGGCAGCAGTATAGCCTTGAGGGATTTGCGGCAACAGGCAGCTTGTTTAATCAACCTCCCGTTCTCATCGAAACTTTGGACAGTGCGCCTGATTTCAGCGGACTCCCTCTTGATGTTGCAGAGCGTGTTCAAGTGGTAACGCAACCGGACGGCACCTTTACAGTGACTGTTCAGGGCGAAATCTCCGAAGAGCTTGAAAAACGTCTTGTTGACGCTGTTCCTGCTGAACGACACGGAGCCTTTTGCGCTTCGGTGAACCGTCACCGCATTACACACCACAACAGCATTGCTCCTGTCATGCGAGGCGAAAAATTTGCTGTACCACGTTTATTCCTGAACGTGCAGGGAGAGTTAGAATTTGCTGATGAAGAGTTGATCCTCGACCTTGGAAACTGGACGTTGAACACTTGCCCTGCAGAACTCACTGCAACAGAATTTTCTATCAAAGAAACCTCTCAGCGGTGGGAAGTAAACTTACAGGAAGATAAAGTCGTTTATCATGCCCTCGATCAAAACACTCAGCTTAAAATTGGCGCATTAAAACTGGACTGGACGGACTTGGCTCTTTCCCGTTGGCTTGACATCCAATGCCGCCAGCCTGACATTACCCAGCACGTGCTGTTAGAGTTTTGCCGGAAACTGGTTGCCTACCTCATGGAGCAGCGCAACATTCCGTTACATGACTTGTTGCGGTTCAAATACCAGCTTGCTAAGGTGACGATGCAGAAGATTTTGGCATACCGCCAACAGGCTTATGCGCGAGACTACCAGACTTTTTTGTTTGTCCCTAATCCTGAAGTATCCGTTGAAACCTCTTTTGCTGACGGGTTTGCTTTCGATAACCGCCCTTACCCGGCGTCTTGGTTTTATTCTGGACGCTATCAATTCAAGAAACATTTTTTCGGCAGTATTGGTGAACTGAAAGGCGAAGGAGAAGAGTTCGATTGTGCGCAGTTGATCGACAATCTCCCAAAAGTGAAATACTGGATTCGCAACCTGTCAGGGCGTCAGAAAACATCCTTCTGGCTGCCGACTTCAACCGACCGCTTCTATCCTGATTTTGTTGCACTGCTTGACGATGATCGAATTTTGGTTGTGGAATACAAAGGCGAACCCTACGTGACCAATGACGACAGCAAGGAAAAGAAAAATATCGGTGAACTGTGGGCTGCCAAGAGCGATGGCAAAGGAGTATTTCTTCTTGCCGAAAAAAGAAACAATAAAGGCGAAAGCCTATCCGAGCAGCTTGCTCATGCTACCAATACTTCCCGAGAGAGCTCCCTGTTAGACCAAAGAACCGGTTCAAGATCGTAATTTCTTAATGCGTCAACTACTGATGGCGATACGATCGATGTTT